>JAFAWJ010000465.1 GCA_019242065.1 Chloroflexota bacterium | reverse complement strand
CCGTCGTGCGAGTAAACCTTGCGCAGCAGTGTTATCTCGGAGGCTTCTTTGAACCTGCACGTGAACACCTTGACACAGCAATCGCGCTGTATCTTGACAACGCTGGAGAGCTTCCAACCCTCAATGCGCAGTTTCGACTTGCGCTCGTCCATCTTGCGGTCGGAGACGTGCAGCGCGCACAAGAACAAGCGGAGAATGGACTGGCGCTGGCAATTGAAGCCCGTATCCGGTTCGCGGCTGATTATTACGAGGTCCTGGGAAAGATCCAAACGGTCCGTGGCGACCTGACCACCGCGGCGCGCAGCTTCCAGGAGTCAATTACGATTCGCACCAGGGTCGGCTATGCGGGAGGGTGCCTGCGGTCGCTACTCGGTCTTGGACTCGCCTATCAACTGCAAGGCGACCTCGACTCCGCGAACCGGACGTTTGGCAGAGCCCTCGAACTGTCTACCACGATCGACGCGTGCCCCGAAGTTGTCGCCACATTCCGCCACGTGGCGAGCCTCAAACTCGAGATGGGCGACGACGCTGGCGCGGATGCCAGTTTGCAGCGTGCGTTCGCGATCATCGAGCAGGAAGGCATACAGGACACCCTCGAATACGCGCCCGCGCTGCTTGTTCTCAGCGATCTGCAAGCGTTCAACGGCAACATGGAGGGTGCCCTCCAATCCACAGGCCAGGTGCTCGAGTGTCCACGGACTCTGGAGACCGAAATCGAGGCACGCCTCCGCGGAGCAAGCCTCGAGATTGCGTTGCACCAGCTCGATGCCGCCGAGGCCCACGCGCGTGACGGATTGCGTCTCGCGCGTGGACTTGGTAGTCCGCGCCTGGTCAGCCTGGCCGAGCGTGCTCTGGCAAGCGTCGCAGCGTCACGGCCAGGCCGGTGCGGCGTACCCGATCAGAATGTAGCCGACACACGTTGACGGCGTGTTGGGATCAGTTGGCGGCCCGTTGTAGGTGTACGTGAGACGCATGGCTTTGGAGACACGGATGGAGTCGCCATCGAATTGCCAGTGGGGAAACTCTGAGAGCACATCCGGAGTCGAGTTGCTCCCTCGGATGGGCGCCGCCTGGCAGCCAACCGATGGAGCTGTCTGTATGCGTCAACCTCAGTCGGCGGTGGTGATATCCCAGGTGCCCGAGCGATTGAGGCTCGCCAGCCAAGCGGATCATGACAAAGGCCTGGTGGTCTGTGTTGAATCCGGGGACGCTGTTCGCCTGAATCTGGTCGAACTCGAATCGTTGGTGCATCACTGCCCTCGGCGGACAATCCTTTAGTCGGCAAGAACGCTTTCCCCGCGGCGCTGCCTACGTCGTCGAGTGCGCGCCACCATACGCTCGGAACCGGGGCCTGTCAATTGGCTACGTGTCGTTGCCGTTGCAACGCGTTTGTCACGCTGTTGCAATGCTCGGTTTCTAGGGTGGCCTCATGCAGACCGAGACTCAGCATTACCGCGAGCTGCCCCAGCTGTCGGTCACCGAGCTGCGAGCCGAGGCGCAGGCTCAGGAGGCAATCTACGCGCGCGGGGAGGCCGCTGACGACGCGGCGGGGCTCGAGCTGTTTCGACGCGCCATGGACCACGACGACCCGGCGGCCTGGCAGGCCGTCATGGACGTCTACCGCCCCATCCTGGTCTCACACGCCGCGCGGCGCGTCGTCCGCGGGCTCGTCGTTGAAGACGACGGCTTCTGCGTCGACCGCGCCTTCCAGCGCTTCTGGCAGGCCTGCCGCCGCGGCCGCGTGCACCACTTCGACGACCTGGCGGCCATCCTCCAGTACCTCAAGCTCTGCCTCGGCAGCGTGCTGCTCGACGAAGCCCGCAGTCGCCGCCGTCAGGCGTGCCTGTCGCTCGACGACGTCGCGCCCGAGACGTGTCTCGGCGACGACCCCGCCGCCCAGGTCATCGGCGGCGTCATCGGTCGCGAGCTGTGGCTCACCATCGACCGCGAGCTGAACAACCCCCGCGAGCGCCTCGTGGCGCACCTGTCCTTCGTCGGCGGCCTGACTCCACGCGAGATCCTGGCTCGCCATCCCGCCGACTTTCACGACGTCTACGACGTCTACCGCAGCAAACGCAACATGATCGAGCGCCTGCGGCGCAGCAGCGCGATCCAGGACCTGCTGGCCTGACGACGCTCGCCATTCACACCCCACGGAAAGGGTTTCGCATGCACGCGTTTTTCGCGCTCGCCGTCACGCTGATGCTCGCCGTTGCCCACGTGACCCCGCTGCTCAATCAAGCCGTCCACATCATCGTCAAGCCGCTTGGCTGCACCTGCATGTAGTCAGGCGTTGATGAGTCGGCCGACTTCGGCGTCGAAGTCGGCCTCACGCCCCGCCTGCCAGGCCGCCGACCAGTCCGGGTCGGCCAGTTGCTCGCGTGCGGCCGCGAGCGCGGAGTCGTACCGCGCTCGGTCGCCGGCGAGCAGCGGCGCGCCGGCCGTCTCGCGCAGCGCCTCCGCCAGCCCGAACAGGCGCGCCGCGTCGTGGGGCCGCTGTTGCAACGCGCCCACACCCGCCAGACCTTCCAGGCTCTCGGCGACACCCCGGCGATCGTGCAGCTCGCAAAAGAGGGTCAGGCTATCGGTGAACAGGTCGCCGCCGGCGGCGTAGTCACCCCGGTAGACGGCCATCAGGCCCAGACTCACAAGATTGTTGGCGACACGCCGTGAGTCCTGGAAGCGCTCGGCGACCGCCAGACTGGTCGAGAAGAGCCGGTTGGCCCGGGCGTAGTCGCCCAACAACTGGAGCGCCCAGCCCTGGTTGGTCAGCGCCTGCGCCATGCTGATGGAGTCGCCCTCGCTCTCGAACAGCCGCGCGCTCTGCGCAAACAACTCCGCCGCCTGGCGCAGATCATCCCGAGTCACCGCGATCATGCCCAGGTTGTTGACCCCGATACCTTCCTCCCATCGGTCGCCCAGCCGCCGACGGATGCTCATACTTGCGTTGAACAATTCCTCCGCGCGCTCCACGTCGCCCGAGTCGTGCGCCGCCCACCCCAGATCGCTGAGGGCCACCGCAACCCCGAGCTGGTCGTTCAACTCGCGATACACCGCCAGAGCCTCGCTGAGCCGATCGTTCGCCGTCGCGTAGTCCGCCTGAAGAATCGCCAGCACGCCAGCGCCATTGAGGATCGACGCGCGGCTGCTGATCGGCAACTCGTCGCCCAGCGCCAGCGCCGCATCGAGCCAGCGCGACCCTTCCTGGATATAGCCACGCGCGCGCCAGAACAGCCATATGCCCGCGGCCAGTCGGCCGACTAGCGCTGGCTCCGGACGACGCAGCGACCAGTCCAGCGCCGCCCGCAGGTTGTCGTGATCGAGCTCGAGACGACTCCTCCAGCCCAGCTGGTCCTGTCCGCGGAGACCCGCCGGCGTCGCGTCCGCCACGGCCGCGAAAAACTCGGCGTGGCGCCGCCGTCGCCATTCGACCTCGTCCGCGCCGTCGGACAGCAACAGTTGCTCGGCGGCATATTCCCGAACGACCTCCAGCATGCCGAAGCGCGGCCCGGTGTCGGCCAACACGCTGGTGAGCAGGCTCTTGTCGAACAGGCTGTCCACGACCTCACGCGTGAGCTCCGGAGTCTCGTCACACACGGCAGCGATCGCCTCCAGCGTGCCTCCACCGCCGAAGACCGACATCCGTCGCAGCAGACGTCGCTCGACCTCAGACAGCAGCTCGTAGCTCCAATCCAGCGCGCCGCGCATCGAGCGCTGACGTGAGGTCAGGTTCGATGGCCCGGACGACAGAAGGTCGAGACGCTGCGTGAGCGCATTGGCAAGATTCACCGGGCTCAGCGCGCGCGAGGCGGCCAGCTCGATGGCCAGCGGCAAGCCCTCGAGACGGCGGCAGATTTCGGCCACGGCTGAAAGATCGGCCGCACTCGGGTGCGCGAGCGCGGGCCGAACCGCGCGGGCGCGTTCCAGAAAGAGCGACTCCGAGGCACTGCGTCCCGCACTGCGGGCCATGGGTAACGGCACTTCCAGCGCCGGCACGCCGTAGACGTTTTCGCCGTAGATGCGGAGCGCTTCACGACTCGTCGTCAGCACGACGACGCGCGGGCAGTCGGCCAGCAAACGCCCGACCAGGTGGCCCGCCGGCAGGATGTGCTCGAAGTTGTCGAGGACCAGCAACAGCTGACGCGGTCGCAGGTGATCGCCCACCCCCTGCTCGAGCGACCGTCCGGCGGCGACGCGGACACCCAGGGCATGGGCCAACGCCTCTGGCACCAGGTCAGGGTCGTGGACGGTTTCCAGGGGCACGAACGCCGCCCGGTCGCGGAATGCCTCCTGCAGATCGGTCGCGAGCTGGAGCGCCAGTCGAGTCTTGCCGACGCCCGGCGGACCGACCAGCGTCAGCAGGCGGACGCCGGGATCGAGCAGCTGGTCGCGCAGGACGGACAGATCCGCGTCGCGGCCGATCAGGCGCGTCACGGGCGCCGGCAAGCGCGCACGGCCCAGCGCCTCAGTGCCGCGCGCCAGCCGTATGAAGTCGGCCCGCTCGCGCTGTGGCAGGCCGAGGGCAAGCGCAAGCTGGGACGCCAGCTCGCGCGACGGCCGTCGCTCGTCAGCCTCGAGTTTGCGAATGGTATTGACCGAGCAACCCGCCCTGCCCCCGAGCTCAGCCTGCGTGAAATCCACGTCGCGCCGCAGGCCGCGGAGGCGTTGGCCAAACGTCATCCTGAACCCGCCTGCCTACCTGTCCCCTGGAGGGCGGCCGCAATGTACCACTTTTTGGGGCGGTCCAGTACCGCCTGGCCCTCGCCTCGTGGCACATCCTGAGCGACCCTGGCCCCGCGCCCGGTCTCGCCGCCGGCAGCGCACCCCCTTTCAAAGGGCGGCCCTCCTGCCTGGGGCCGCCCTTCTTTTTGTCAGTCGGGCGTGGCGCGACCGCGTATGCGGTCGACGATGGCCTGCTGTTTGGGACTCAGCGTGCGACCGCGGCGCAACTGGTCGCGCACCGAGCGCACGAAGTCCCGCTCCCAGTCCCCCCGCGGGACCACGCCGACCAGCTCGGGTGGCTCGCGCCGCGGCGCGGCCACTTCGCTCTCGACCTCGAGGCGCGCAAGGTCGTCGAGCGTCCCGTCGCGGGCGCCAATCTTCGAGAGCCGATCGGCAAGCTCGTTCAACGGGTCGCCCGCGTGCCCACGCACCCATTCGGGCACCATCCGCACATCGGCCCGCACGCGTCGGATCTCATCCCAGATGTCGGTGTTGGATTTGATCTTGTACCGACCTTCGAGTTGGCGGATCGTCAGCTCCGAGTCCGAGTGGAGCTCGAGCGAGGAGCCCGGCGGCACCCACTCCAGGGCGGCCAGCACTCCAAGCGCTTCGGCCCGATTATTGGACGTCGACGACAGGTGTCCAAAGAGGTGCCAGGTACGGCCGCCGTCCAGGATGGCGGCCGCCCAGCCACCCCGCCCCTGGGGATTGCCGAAGCAGGCGCCATCGGTGTAGGCGATGAATTCGCCCGCCGTCAGCGGCGGGTCGTACGTCGCCCGCAGCTCGGCCAGGCGGGCCGCGAACTCGGTCAGGTCCTGAACGCCGTAGATCTTCACCTTTGAAGACCGAGCGCGCGCTGGGCGTTCAACCGCAGGATCTTGTCGTGCACCTGCGGACGAAAGCCGGCGTCCTCGAAGTCTGCCAGCCAGCGCTCGGGAGGGATGAACGGGTAGTCACTGCCGAAGAGCATCTGGTCCTGCAGCAGTGTATTGGCGAACTGGATGTACTGCGGCGGAATGTATTTGGGCGAATAGCCGCTCAGGTCGAGAAACACGTTGCTCTTGTGACGCGCCAGCGCCAGGCCCTCCTCGGACCACGGCCACGACGGATGCGCGGCGATGATCGTGAGCTGAGGGAAGTCGGCAGCCAGATGGTCGAGGTAGATCGGGCGTGTGTAGTCGAGGCGCACCCCGCGGCCGCCAGGTGTGCCCGCGCCGGCGGCCATCATGCCCGTATGAAAGAGCACGGGCATGCCGAGCGCGGAGGCGGCGTCGAAGAGTGGATAAAAGCGGCGATCGTTGGGATAGAACTCCTGCCTGCCCGGGTGAAACTTGGCCCCCTTGAGCCCGAGCTCCTTCGCGCACCGCTCCAGCTCGCGAATCGCCAACTCGCCTTTCCACGGGTCGATGCCGGCGAAGCCAATGAACCGGTCGGGATACTTGCGGCACGCCGCCGCCAGCTCGTCGTTCGGATACGCCGGCACGCCGGTCGTCGTCTCGGCGTCAGCGCCCAGCAGGACCGCCAGCGTGTCCAGCGACGCGTAACGGGCAGCCGTCGCATCCAGGTCCTCGTGCGTCCATGGACCGCGAAAGAACCGCTCGGCATCTTCTTGATCACCCGCCCAGGCTCGCGAGATTCGATCGTCGGTCGGATGAACGTGTACGTCGATCGCGCGCATACCTTCTCTTGTTACTCCCGCAAGGTCCTGGCCGTCGTCGCCAGCGGTCGCGCCGGACCTATCGCCGTCTTCGGCACCGGCAAGCGCAGGACGAACCGCGCGCCGCTCCCGCGCGGGCTCTCAGCCGTCAGCTCGCCACCGTGCGCGAGCACGATGGCGCGGGCAATCGCCAGCCCGAGTCCCATGCCGCCCGGCCCGCCGCCCACGCGGCCCTCGACGCGAAAGTAGCGTTCGAACACCCGCGGCAGCACGTCGAGCGGAATGCCCGGCCCCGAGTCCATCACCGCCAGCTCGTAGCTGCCGAACAATGCCGGGGCGACGTCGACCCGCACCCAGCCATTGGGACCGGCGTACTTCAGCGCGTTCTCGATCAGGTTGCCAAGCGCTTGCGTCAGACGAATCGGATCGCCGCTGAGCGGCAGCGGTCCAACCGGCAGACGCACCTGCAGGCTGATGCCCTGTCGACTGGCTTCGGGTGTCCACTCGTCGAGCGTGCCCCGCACCAGCTCGGCCAGGTCGATGTCCTCGACGTCGACGCGCAGGCGACCGCCCTCCCAGCGCGCGAGCTCGAGCAGATCGTCGGCCAATCGGACCAGCCGCCGCGTATGACCGACCAGTCCCTGCACCAGGCGCTGCCCCAGGGCCGGGTTAGCTTCGGCGGCGCCACGCTCCAGCGCCTCGGCCGCCGTCTGCATCGCCGACGCCAGCGAATGGAGCTCGTGCGAGACGTCCGAGGCGAACTCTCGGCGCGCCTGTTCGTGCACCCGCAGTTGATCGCCCATGCTGTTGAAGGCTTCCACCATCGCGCGAATCTCGTCGGTACTGCCACGTGGCTCGGGCAATGGTGCCGGAAACGTCGTGGCGACCTGCGGACCGAAGCCGCGCCCGGTGGCGAACGTGCGCGCCGCGGCGGCGACCTGGCCCGCCGGGCGAGCGACCGACGTCGCCAGCAGTAAGCCAGCCACGGCTGCCACCAGGACGCCTCCTATAGCCAGTGCAAACGACGTTGCATTCAGCCGACTGACGATGGCCTGCGTCTCGTCGAGGCTGTACGTGGCTTGCAGCGCACCCACGATGCTCCCGTCGTCCAACACGATCGGCACGTTGACCTGCACGCTGTCCGGGCCGCCAAAGAGTCCGCCGCCTTCACTCGTGTCAACCGTGGTCTCGCCCGACAGTGCCGCCGCGAGATCGCCGTCCGCGTCGTCGAGGGCCCAGCCCCGCGTGGCGGCGACCACCTGCTGGGCAGGGTTGACGATGATCAGGCGCGCGTGCGTCAGCGTCTCAGCGCGGACGACCTCGTCGTCGACTGCTCCGGGATCGGAGCGTGCCAGTGGCTCACTGACCTCGTGGGCGAGCAGACG
>JAFAWJ010000260.1 GCA_019242065.1 Chloroflexota bacterium | reverse complement strand
CGACGCGCCGCTGCCGAGCAGCGCGATGTTGGCTTTGGCCAGCACCAGGTCGAGCTGATGCTCGAGCCCTTCGTCGAGGCGACCGAACCAGTGGTCGCTCTGCTCGGCGTCGACGTGGGGTTCGTCGAGGATGACGTATACGCTGTCGTCGACGACCTCGACGGGAAAACTGCGCACGTTGTCGGCGAACGGGTCCAACGTGCCCCCACCTTCGAGGTCGAAGCGAGCATGGTGCCAGTGACAGGTGAGCAGACCATCGCGCACGGTGCCGCGGCTCAAGGGGAAGCCCATGTGCGGACAGCGGTTGTCGACTGCCGAGAAGCGTCCCTCGTGCGCGAAGATGGCGACGCCGTGGCCACCGGCGCTGACGACGGTACACCCACGTTCGTTGAGCTCGGCGACGGTGCCGACGCGCACGCGCTCAGCGGCAATGATGCTCATGGCGCGATGGTAGATGAGACGCCCGCGCTCAGGGCGACACGCGTGGCGGGCGACCCGGCCGCGGGCAGGCGCACGCAAAAGCTGGTGCCACTTCGCGGCCCAGATTCGACGCGGATCTCTCCGCCGTGGGCCTCGACGATCCAGCGACAGATGGCCAGTCCGAGTCCCGCGCCGCCGCCCCGCGAGCGGGCGACATCCGATCGGAAGAAGCGCTCGAAGATGCGCTGACGGTGCTCAGGCTGAATGCCAGGTCCGGTATCCGAAACTTCGACGATCGCCCATCCGGGCTCGCGGCGCGTGGCAACCGTGACCAGGCCGCCCGGCGGCGTGTATTTGATGGCGTTGTCGACCAGATTGACGATGAGCTGCATCAAGCGCGTCTCGTCGCCAACGATTGGCGCCCCGCCGCAGTCGCGCACCACCAGCTGGATATGGCGTGCGCTCGCGAGTGGCTCCATCGAGCTGGCCACGCCCGAAGCGAGCTCCGCCAGGTCGAGCGCGTCCGAGGCGAGCGGCTCCTGGCCGGCTTCGGCGCGGGCCAGCATGAGCAGCTCACTGACCAGCCGACTGAGCTCGGCGACGTCGTCGCGCATGCTTTGCAGCGTATGCCGGTACTGTTCGGTCGTGCGGGGGCGTTCGAGGGCGATGTCGATCTGACTCATCAGCATCGCCAGCGGGGTGCGCAGCTCGTGGGAGGCGTCGGCGGTGAACTGGCGCTGTTGCTCGAAGGCTTTTTCGAGTCGGTCGAGCATGCCGTCGAAGGTCGCTGCCAGCCGAGCCAGCTCGTCGCGTCCGCGTAGACCCAGGCGCCGACCGAGGTCCTCGGCGCCGATCTGGGCCGCGGCGCGGGTGATGGCGTCGATAGGGTCCAGGGCCCGGCCGGCCAGGAACAGGCCGCTGGCAACGGCGACCAGCAGCGCGAGCGGCACGCCGAAGGCCATCTGCGTCAAGAGCTGGCGTAGCGCCGCCTGCACGTCGCGATCCGAACGCGCGACACGAATGATCCAGTGCGTGTTATTGGCGTCGGTCACCGACAGGGTGGCGAGCCGCCAGGTGTTGTCGCCGGCCAGCGTGACGTCCTGGACGGTCGGATCTGTGGTCGAAGGTTGGAGTGCCATCGCGCGCAGGTCGGCGGCCGTCTGGGTCGAGCCCGACTGGCTGGCCAGCACGCTGCCCGAGGAGGTGTCGACGACCACGACGATGGTGCCCGCCGGGACGTCGTCCAGCAGCCCGGCGAGATTGGACGGGTCGTCGGTCTGCAGCGCGGTGGCCAGTCCGCGGGCTTCGTCGAGCAGCAGTCGATCGGCCTCGGAATCCAGGTCGCGCTGCAGGCGCAGATAGATAAAGGTGCAGAAGCCGGCCAGGATCAACGCCAGCAACAGCACGTACCACACCGTCAGCCGCACTCGCAGCGAGCGGCCGATCATGGCTGCCGGAGCTGATAGCCAGTGCCGCGCACGGTGCGCAACAAGCGCGGCTCGCGATCGTCGCGGAGCTTGCGGCGCAGGTAGCCGACGTAGACGTCGACCACGTTGGACATCGCCACGAAGTCGTAGTCCCAGACGTGCTCGGCAATCTGAGCGCGGGTGAGCACGCGGTTGGGGTTGCGCATGAAGTACTCGAGGATCGCGTATTCCTTACTGGTGAGGTCCACGCGTCGACCGTCACGTTGCACGCTGTGCCCGACGGTGTCGATCTCGAGGTCGCCGACGCGCAGGACCGGGTCGCGGCTGCTGTTGCCGTCGCGCCGCAGGAGGGCTCGGCTGCGGGCGAGCAGCTCGCGAAACGCGAAGGGCTTGGTGAGATAGTCGTCGGCGCCGCAGTCGAGGCCGGCGACCCGATCGTCGACCGCGTCGCGAGCGGTCAACATCAGGATCGGGGTGTTGCAGCGATCGGCGCGCAGGCGCCGACACACTTGCAGACCGTCGACGACGGGCAGCATGACGTCGAGAATCACCAGGTCGTACGGCTCGATCGACGCCAGCTGATAGCCGTGCTCGCCGTCGTGCGCCAGATCGACGGCGTAGCCGTGCTCCTCGAGGCCGCTACGCAGGACGGTCGAGAATTTGACCTCGTCGTCGACCAGCAGAATCCGCATCGTGCTTCATCCAGGCTTCATCGAGCGCTGGCAGTATCACCTTGCATGGGGAATGACTCGGCGGAGAGGCGACCCGAGCGCCGCGACAACGAAGTGGTGTGGCTGCCGGCGGTTATGGCGCTGCTCGTGTTTCAGATGCTCACCCTGGTGCACGGTCTGCAGGCGCCCTTGCCCCAGGACGTCCAGCTGGTGTACGACGCGAGCCTCGGGCTCGTCGGGCTGAGCGTCCTGCTGTTGCTGCTCGCGGCCTTTCGCCAGAGCCAGCTCTGGCGCTCGCTGGCGACTGGCGCGCTGGCGATCGGCGTGGCGGCGGACGTGTTCGTCGCGACGACAGCCGCCACGGGCGCCATTCTTGAAGCCTCGCTGACGGCGTTGCTGATCGTGGCCATCTGGGCCACGGTGTGGTCGATCACAGGCTCGCACTCTGCGTTGTAGAGGCTGGCGCGGGCGCGCGGCGAAAAACGGCGCGGAAGTCGCGGGCCGGCGCTTTGGCGGTCTGGGGGAGCGACCAGGTGGGGCGCGGCGTGCCGCTGCGCGGGCGGAGCAGGACCAGGGCCGCACCGTCGTAGCGCTCGTCGGCCAGCGCGTGGAAGTGCAGGATGCCGCCTTCGGCGTCGGTGGCGACCTGGGGTGTCGCGATGAGTGCGGGCAGACTGTCGGGCTGGAGCAGCACGATGTCACCGGGTTCGGCGGTATCCGGGACGAGGTGGAGCCTGCCCGCGTGATCGCGGGTGAGTCGCAATGCGACGTTCGAGTTTTTGAGATGTTCGGCCAGCCGCTGAAGCTCCGTACGCATCGCTCCTGTGAGCTCGAGCATGCATACCTCCTGGAGTGTTGATCATCGGCTGAGGAGATGAACGGGACATGAAGATCCGCGGGCGTGACGGTTCTGTAGAGACGGTCCCGTGAGACGCTTTGGCGGCGTCGCTTTTGCAGTGACGGTTCAGCCGACGTGATCGGCCGAGGCGGGCGGGTCGACCTGGTCGCCGGTCCAGTGGACGACGCCGGTACGGGCCAGCGCCCAGTGATCAAAGCCGTTGGTGAAGGCGACCGCGTTGGTGATGGAACGGTAGTAGACCAGCCCGGTGGTCGTGCGCTGCTCGGTGTCGCCCGTGGCGCTGGTGACGCGTTCGCATTCGAGCGGGTCACCCATGGCGTCGCCGAGGGCTGCCTTGAGCGTCGCCGCGCCGTTGACGAAGATCGGCTGGTCGGGCGTGCAGGTGGTGCTTGGCGTCAGAGCTGCACCTGGCGAGGACGGCGCTCCAGCGGTTGGCGGCGGCGTGGGCGACGCGGGCTTCGCGGCTGGGCCCGAGCCCAGGGGTACCAGTGCGACCACGCGCCCAACCGTAGACGGGTCCAGAAAACCGGTGTACTCGCCGATCAAAATGGCGGCGCACGCGAAGACGGCGCACCACAGCAGCACCAGAAACGTCCGCCACGGCGTCACAGGTGCCGTGGGTTCCTGGTCCGCTGCTGCATGATGGGCGTGCGCATGGTAATGCAGCGCCCGGTCCGGAAATAGTCGGTCGCCATGACGCCCCAGGTGAGATGATCTGCGGTATGCGAGCCTGTCTGCTGGCAATCCTGCTGTTTGTTCTGGCGAGCGGTACCGCCGCGGCGCAGTCGACCAGCCGTTCGGTCGACTGGCAGCGCTTCGACGTCGACCTGGCGTGGCAGACGGACGGCTCGCTGATCGTCACCGAGACGCAGACGATCGACTTCCACGGGACGTACCAGCAGGGCTATCGAGTCATTCCGGACGATCGCACGACGGGCATCACCGACATCTCGGTGTCACAGGTCGACAGCAATGGCACCAGCACGCCGCTGGCGTTCACGACGAGCACGGACCCGGGCGGGCTGCGCGTCACCTGGAACTTCGCGCCCATCACCGATGCCTCGAGCACGTTCGTGGTGCGCTACACCGCCCACGGCGCCACGCGCGTCTACCCGAATGGCGATCAGCTCGACTGGAACGCGATCTATGCCGATCGGCCGGGTCCGGTCGCGGCGAGCACCGTCACGCTGCACTTGCCTGGCGACGTGACGGCCACCTCGGTCATGTCCGCGCTGTACCAGGTGCCGATGGACCGCCTGCCGCAACAGGTTGGCAGTGGGACACTGGTCGACTCGCGCACGCTGCAATTCGACGTCGGCGGCCTGCCAACCTCGACGGGGGCCGAGGTGCGCGCACAGGTGCCGGCCGCCCTTCTGCCGCAGGTGACGGCGCCGCCGTGGCAGGCCGCGGCCGACCAATCGGACTGGCTGCACCAGAGTGTGGCGCCGATTGCCAACTTCCTGGTGCTGCTGCTGAGCGTGGCGATTGTGGCCGGCGGCAGCGTCGGCCTGGTGTTGCTGTGGTACTCGCGCGTCCGTGAGCCCAAGGTCGGACCGGTGCCGGCCGTGCTGGAGACGCCTCCATCCGACCTCGCCGCGCCACTGGCGGGCACGCTGGTCGACGGCGCGGCCGACTTGCGCGACGCGGTGGCGATCCTGTTCGACCTGGCTCGGCGCGGGGTATTGAGTCTCAAGCAAGAGGTGGGGTCAGAAGTCCGCGTGGTGCTGCATCGATCGACGGAAGATCCGTCGCTCGAGCGTTACGAGCGCGTGCTGCTGGTGGCGCTGTTCGGTCGCGGCGTGAGCGAAGGCGAGATCCTGCTGTCGCAGTCGCGGCTGCGCTTCGCCTCGGCGGTACCCGTGCTCGAGCAGCGGCTGTATGAGGCGGTCTTCGCCCAGGGCTTGTTCATCGCCAATCCGATGCTGGAGCGGCGCCGCGTTGCGCGGCTGGGCTGGACTGGCGTTGGCATCGGCGCGGTGCTGGCGATCGGGGCGCCGCTGCTGCTGAGCAGCATCGTGCCCGCGGCGTCGGTGCCGGGCGTGCTGATCGTGATCGTGAGCCTGGTGCTGGTGTGGATGGCGCGCAAGGTGCCGCGGCGGACGGCGCGTGGCGCGCTCGAGGCGGCGCGCTGGCGCGCGTTCCGCGGCCATCTGATGCAGGAGACGCACACGCTCGACGACGCGTATCTCGCGTACGCGGTGGCGCTGGGTGCCGATCGCGCGTACCTGCGCCAACTGGAGGTGCGGCCGAGTGCGGCGCCGGTTGTCTACGCTGGACAGGCGGGGCCAGGGCCGATCATCTTTCTGCCGGGTGGCTGGTACGGGGGTGGCCGCGGCGGCCAGTACGGTGGCGGCGGTGGGGGTGGCATGCCCGTGCCGCCGACGGTGGGTGCGCCCGGCGGCGGTGGCCCGCAGGGGTGGAGCGATGCGCTGGCGGATCTGCTCAACGCGGCGGCGGGCGCGCTGTCGGGCGGGGGCGGGAGTGGTCCGTGGAGCGGCGGCGGCTGGGGCGGCGGCGGAGGCGGCGGTGGCGGTAGCGGCGGGTTTAGCTGAGGCATGCCCGCTGAGGCGGCCGTGGCGGCGATGGCAGGCGTCATGGGTTTAGCTGAGGCATTCCCGCTGAGGCGGCCGTGGCGGCCGTGGTGGCGATGGCAGGCATCATGGGTTTAGCTGACGCATGAGCGGCGGCCGCGCGCTGGGCACTGGACTGCTCGTGGGTGCTGGCGGCATCACCGTGTTGATGCTGGCCTGGCTCCTGGTCGGCGGCGTGGCGGGCGGGGGCATCGTGCTGGTCCTGCTGTTGCTGCTGATTCTGGCTGGGCCTCTGGCGGGCGCCGGCTGGTACATCCTGAGCCGCCAGCCCGACGAGCAGCGCGCCGAAGTCGCTTTTCAGCGCAAGCAGCGCATCCTGGACGCCGATCGCGTCTTTCGGGCGCAAACGGCCACCGCGCTGCGCGGCCTGGCCGACGACCCGGCGCTGCCGGATCGCGAGCTGCGCACGCTGGCCGACGAGCTGCAAGACGCGACACACGGCAGTGCCGCGTGGCAGGAGCTTGTTCAGTTGGACGACAGCGGCATCGAGACGTTGCGGCGCTACGACGATCTCGTCCGGCAGCGCGTCCGCCGGCTGCGCGACGATCCGCAGCACAGCCAGGCCGCACTGCGCGAGCTGCGCCAGGCGGTTGACCAGCGCGAGGACCTGCTGGTGAGCGGGCGCGTCGCGCCGGGGGTGGACCCGAGTCTGCTGCTGACCAGTGACGCACCGCCCGGGCTGAGCGGCGGATTGGAGCAGATCAGCGTGGGCGACGCGGTCAGTCGCGAGGCGGTGAACTACGTGGTGGAAAATATCGCCGCGTACTTTGCCGAGGGTCAGCGCTGGAAGCTGGCGCGGCTGGTGCCGACTGGGCCTGGGGCCGGGGTGTCGTGGTTGTATGTCGGGCCGGGGGCGATGGAGATCGCCATGTTGGACGAGACCGCTGATGGGACTAGCTCGTTGCCGCTGGTGGCCTCGGGCACCGCGGTCGCCGACGTGAGCGGCGGGGGCGGGCGCACGGCCGAGGGCGTGCTGGTGGCCTACCAACGCTACCGCGAGGGCAGCCGCTTTGCGCTGGTTGAGCACTGGCCAGACCAGAGTACGCGCAGCTACGGCGGATCACTGATCCGCGCCAACGACCTGGACGTGTGGCCCGCCAGCAACCAGCGCGCCTGAGAGCAGGCGACTGCTAACACATCGCGCGGGGTCCGTTAACCCACTTCCAACTCCTGGGCGGCTTACCGTGGACGGCGTGCACCGGCCCGTTCGCCGATTGCGCGTGGTGGCCTCAGCTGATGACGGCCGCGATCAGTTGCTCGCGATGGTCGAGGCGGAGGTCGGCGCGCTGGTCGGGCTGCTGCCGGCGCCCGTGCTGGTGACTTCGGAGGCGGGCATCGTCTTGCGCGCCAACCCGGCGGCGGCCATGGCGCTCGGCGCACGCGAGGCAGCGCTGGTCGGCAAAGCCGTCGACGAGCTGCTCGCGGGCCTGACCGTCACGCCGCGGGTGCGAACGCTGTGCCATTCGGGCGAGGTGCTGCGGCTCTACGTCTGGTAACTGGCAGAACTCAGAACTCAGGAGTCGGAACTCGGAAGTCGGAAGTCAGGTCAGTTTGCGGTAGTCGGCCGGACTCCACCCCAGCAGGGCGTACAGCTGCAGCATGGCGCCCTGGTCCTGCAGACGCGCCGGTTGGCGGCCTCGGGCAGGCTGCCCCGCGTCATTGAAATAGAACAGATTGGTGGCTGAGTCGCGCGCGCCGGTGGCCGGATCCCACGACCAGTCGGCGTAGCGCTGCATGGCAAATCGCAGCGCCGCGGTCAAATCCGTGTCGCGCGACTCGGCACACAGCATCAGCATGTTCTGAAAACACATAGCGTTGAACGAAGGCGGATGATTGGTGAAATCGCCGAAGCTGGCCAGTGTCTGGCGCGCAATGTTTTCGGCCAGGGCAAGAAACGCGGTGTCGCCGGTGAGTCGGAACTGGAGGACGCGCGCGCCGATCATTACTCCCTGGTTGTAGCTCCACAGGTTGCGATCGATATACCCGTCCGGGCGGGCCACGTTCTAGAATGGACCACTGCCTGACCCGGAGCTGTCGACGTGGCGCGCAACCCAGTTGACCATGTTGGTCGCACCGAGCGCCGGTGGCCGCGCGGCCGGATCTCCATCTCCGTCAAAACTTGCATCGCCGGTCAGCTCGTGCAACAGAAAACCCAGTTCCGCGTAGCCGGCGGTGGCGCCAGTGCCGCGGTCGTGGTTGGTCAGTCCGGCGCCGGTGCGCTGCTGGACCCAGAACACTCCACCCGGGATCTGTGCCTGACGATCCGTGTCCCAGCCCTTCCGCGCAAAGTTCCACAGCTGCTCCGCGCGGCGCAGGGATGAGTCAAAGCCCATGCGGTGGTGCTGGATCAGCGCCAGGGCAACCCACGCGTTGTCGTCGTAGTACTTGTCGCCCCCGCCGCCGAAGAAGCCTGGCACCGAGGAG
>JAFAWJ010000208.1 GCA_019242065.1 Chloroflexota bacterium | reverse complement strand
CTTGCAGATCGAAACGCCACGTAACGCTGCCATCCGGCTGTCGCATCAAGCCCCCGCAGGGCTCGAACCTGTGGCTCAGCTGGGAACGCCTGCTCAACGGACCGGGGCTGCCGCCGTACAAGTTCCACGAACTGCGCCATCCTGGGGCCAGCCTAGCGCTTGCCGAGTGGGCCAGCCTGCTCCACGTCTCGCGCATGCTCGGCCACAGCTCGGTCTCGATCACCGCGGACACCTACGGTCACATGATCGACGAACGCCGCGAGGACGTCGCCGGTTGCATGGGCCGCGCGCTGTTTGGGGACGCGGAACTCGGAATTGAAGCGCCACGATCGCAGCGCTCCAGCTCATTGAGGGCCGATGGCGTCATCGGCCCGTGCTCGGGTGTGTCGCGGCTCGAGAGGAACATCTGTATCGCGAGTGAACTGACGCGGGCCTGTGAGATCGCGGGACTCCAGATAGCGCCGCGCTATGCTCCGGGTAGTGGGACCCCAGCCCCCTCCGATCACCCTGAGCATCGGGCCGCCGAATCGCCTCGCCGAGGCGAAGCAAGTCTCAATGAGAACGAACCTGCGCGTTGCGGTTGGAGAGGCGGCTTGGAGGGCAGCTGCTGAGCACGCGAGCCGCACTGAGCCTTGGCCCGTCGCATGGAAGCCGTGACCCCCACAAATGTCCCCACAAGGAGTTCCCTCTGCCCCTTCCCGGGACATACCAGGGGCCGCCAGTGTCGGACGTCACTGCAGCCGCGGGCACGAGCGTCGACGACGGTGCTCGAGGTTTGGGTGCAGCAATTTGTGTTTGAGCGTCGGCGAGGCTGTTGGCACGGTGGGTTCCCCCACTTGCCAGCGTCTGGGGCTCGAATGAGATGGTCAACGGAGCGTCTGAGGCGGGAGCGTCATCGGGCAACGGCAGGACGTGCCGACCACTTGACTCACTGAGCAAGGCTGCCCTCGAGGTCTTGGCCATGTGTCGCGTACCGCCAGCCGATCGCCCGCTCGGTGGCGAGCTCATTCGCGGCTCCGCCAGTGACAGCGCGCTCGACACACTGCAGCAGCGCGGGCTGATCGCCCACAATCAGCACCATCTGCTGGTAACCACGGCCGGATTTCTGGAGCTCGTCGGATTTTCTGATCTGGCTGATCTGTCGGAGCAGTCGTGACTAGACTGCAAGGCGAATGCAGCCAAGTACGAGCGCCCGATTTGAGATTGAATTTGGCTGGCCGATACTTGGTGTGTAGTCCCGTATCGCGCCGGAACACGTGTTAGTAGTTGAGGACTCGGCGACCGATGAGCCCCGCGCCCGCCAGCACAATGCCCATGGCCACGAAGGAGACGAGGCCGGGCTGAAGCAGGAATATGGACGGGTTGAAGGAGCCAAGGGTGCCAAATACGCCGCCGCCAGGGAGCCCCAACAACCACCATAGCGGCGAGCCTGCAAACCAGAAAAACATGGACCTGTATCTGACCTCTCCTCGTAGCGTAGCGCCGCCTTCGGTTGCGGCGCATCTGAGGTTTCAGTTAGTAGAACCAGTTCGCACGGCGTTTCCTTCCCAGGTGCGTCAGTTACCGGGCCGTGGCACGGAGCCGTGCCACTATTTCGATCTTCGTCGCACCACGGCGGTGCAACCGCGGAAAAGGGCGCCTCACCTCTCCGAGCTCCTCACCGATGCTCTTATGACCGAGTTGTCTCGCTCGCGTGGCTTCAGATACTGGTCGACGCGACACGCGATGCTCGCTGACTGGGCGCTTGGCTCGGTATCACGATCGAATCAACGACGCTATTGCTTGCAGCACCATGCCCAGATGCTGCACTTCCCGGTGTACGGGGATCAGCATGCAGTGCTCATAGTCGGGATCGAGCGGATCACCAGTCCAATTGAAGGCGCAAATTGTGGACGCGACCCCAAACTCTTGCCCCAGCAAGCGCATCACTTTGGCCCACACGTCGGGCCCACGCCCGCGCATCACCGGAGCGAGGTCGGGGGCGGCTCCTGTAGCGATTGCAGCATGCATCCAGTGCGGCCATCCATCAGCGAGCGGGCTCATCTGCAGGAGCCTCACATTGCACTGCCGTCGCCGGCGCTCTTGTTCGAGTGACGCCACAATGGAATTTGCCAACGCCCATTCCGCTACTGCGGGATGGATGGCCTGATCGCTGTTTTTGAAAAACTCACGGTAGGCTTTGCCGGGGAGACGGGATGCCACACCATCGAGGGCGTGTCTCGTGCGTGGTGTTATTGCCCTGGAGTCAAACACGCCGTAGCGCGACGACGTGCGAGCCAGCCCACCGCCCAGCAACCCCAGCGTCTTGGACAGACTCAAAACTTCCACAACATTCGGGTGATCGATGCGTCGGACAAAGAAGTCGGCAGAGTCAACTCGGTCAATCACCAACTGACGGTCCGAGAATCGCCCGAGCACGCGAGCGAGCGCGTCGCCGGGAAGCGGCCATCCCCATTGTTCGTGAACCAGCAACCCGTCCAGGCGAGTGTAATCGTCGGGGCTTATTCCACCGACGGAGACCGGCGTCGCAACTTTCTTGATCGCGTGAGGTACACAGGCCGATACGAACTGCGGATGACCTATGCGCGAAGCGGTCGCATGTCCCGCGTGCGCCAGACTCTGTGCAATGGCTTGCCGGGCACTAGGAAATACCGCCTCCAGCGGAACTGCGGCGCCTATCGCGCACAGCGGATTTGGCGGCGCTGTGCCGGGCCAGAGGTCACAATTCCAGGTCATCCGGCCAGCAGTATGGGCGGCCTCTTCGGCACTACGCCCTCGCTGTCGCGCGAGGCTGTCTGTCGCCTCACTCCAGGACAGGCTCGATCGTGCAGACGACACGCGAGCGCGGAAACTTTGCAGTCATGCAGGCCAGGGAATATTGCTTGGGGTCCGAGATACTGACATGCCGGCGGCGCTGTGAATTTCGCTAGTCGCTGTTCGAGATCCACAGGCCCGCCAACAGTTGTACGCGATCGCGCGGTCGCCGTGCACCGTGCTGGGCACTTCCGAGGCAAGCCACACCGCGGGAGCGCGCGTTCTCCCGTTGATGTAGGCGGACGGGACAGCGTCGCAATATCCACACTGCCCCAAGTCTCTTAACCGGACTGACCATGCAATGCTGCCGCCCAGAAATAACGCTTGCGGCGACTGGCGCGACCGCAGACGGAGCTTCCGTCGTCAAAGCAGGACTCCAGACAAGTGTTGCCCTCGGATGCTGCCGGTGACGATGCTGAGCTCAGGCGCCGTGCGCTGTGGAGATGCGCGGCTTCTACCAGCAGGTCGAAATCGATCGGCGATAGGCCAAGCCCACCCGAAGCTGGTTGAGCGTGTGGGTGTACGGCGCTCGGCGCGCACCACGCTCGAGATTGGCGATACCCCTGCGGCTGAGTCCAGACTGCCCGGCTAATTGCTCTTGCGTCAGTCCAGCCTACAGCCGTTAGCGGCGCAGCAGCGATCGAAAGCTATTCGGTTGACCTGGCTGCACTCGCGTATCCCACCGGTCCAAGGCCATGATACTCAGGGATCCTCGCCCGACTGCGTCCGAACTGCGTACACAACTGCGTACAGCGCGCATCGTCTGGGCGCGCCTTACGCGCCATGCTGATAAACGGCTGGCGGGCAGCCGGGCGACATACCAGCCCAGCCGAACCCACCAACTGACTGGTTTGAAGGGACTGAGGAGCGATGAGCGGTACCTGGTGCGCCGGATGTGGCGCGTACGTCGAGCATGACCCGAGCGACACCCACCACATAGCCCTGGACGCACCGTCGGACGGCCGGTCGCGCACCAGATTGACCAATCTGATCGGTGCCCTGCTGCGCAGACTCACCGTCCCGCTCTCACAGAACGTTCGCACCCCGTCGAGCATTGCTCGCTGCGGTCTTACCAGCCAGGAGATTGTCAGTTAGTCAACGTTCGTCAACGTGTTCCCGAACTGAACCCAACGCGCTGCAAAAGGAGCTCGTTTGATGGAACCTGGCCGTCCACGCATGTTCGATGACCATCAACACGGCCGAGCAATCGGGTGACACGCCCGCTCCAAACGTGTTGACCTCTATGACAGAGAGGAGCCCGCGGGTCTGGTTCAGCATTTCGCGAGCAACCAGCTCATTGTCCGACAGTTCCCTGAGTTCGTACCTTGTGAGGCGTCCTTCGGCATCCTTGTGGACGAATATCACGTCGACGATACGCAGCGTGCTGCTACCCAAGGCCGAGGTGAGCGCCACGAGAAGCTCACGCTTCAACCTCTCCCCCGTGCATTCGATGACCAGGACCTCAAGCGAACCCACGGTCAGCGGTCCTGGCGAGCGCCGCATGCTGCCGTGTCACACCGCGGTGCGCGCAGAACTAGCCAGCCGTTCGACGCGCACTCGAACGCTCGCATGCCAGTACGCGAGATCCATCTGGAGGCGACTGCATCGGGGATCACCCAGATTCGTGGGCTACCCGCCCGTTCCCTCGGCTGGACTTCACCTCCTCACCGCGGCGGTCGTACCGCGCGGTGGTGCTGACCTGGGGGATGGCCGGCGAGCTGCTGCACGGTGCTCAGGTCGATGCCCCGGTCGAGCATGTCCGACACCAACGAGCGCCGCTCCTGGCCGCCGAGAAGCATGAACGTCGACGTCGCGTCGTGTTCATCATCGGCGAGGCGCACTTGCTGGCACCCGATCAGCTCAAGGAGCTCGTGGCTTATGGAGTTGGCGCGACGCCCGAGCTGGTGCAGCCCAGAACGGCTGATGGACCAGGACCAGCACCACGACCGCGGGCATCACGCGGCGCACCTGAGGACACCGAATGCTGACGCGGTCCCGTGCGGTGCTCCCGGCTCCGAAGATAGCCCTCGAGCCGCCACCGGCGAGTTACTGAGGCGGCCGGTACTGGGCTGCCAGGCTCTGCGTTTTCTGCAGCGAGGCAATCCATTCCTGACCCGTGAGCAGCTTGGTGGTCTTGCCCGCCTTGAGCGCTCCACCCGCATGAATCGCCAGGGCGAACGACGCCGCCACGGTGTCATCCGGTGCTTCGACGATCATCACAGCGTCGTACTCGCCGAAGGAGTAGCCGCCCACGATCAGTCGTGCGCCCGCGGCTTCCAGCAGGGATCTGGCCGCCTCGAGGCGGTCTTGCGGCTGCTTGATCTGTGCCGCCAAGGCTTCTGAGGTATACGCGGCCTGAAGCAGGTACAACGGCATCTGGAGAGCCCCCTCTCTCGGGTTGGACTTATCATGGCCATTCTAGGCACCGCCGCGCACGGCGGAGGCAGCTGGCGCGCCGCGTTGATCATCCTGCTTTCGACGTGAACTGGGATCCCCAGCGATACGCGCAGCCGGCGCGGCCGCATCTGCGCCATGTGCCGTTCCTGCGGTCGGTCCGCCAGGTCCTTGATCCAGAGAAAGGCGCCGTGTTGGCGAAAATGTGTGACACCGTCAATGGCGGCGTGTTGCAGTGGCAGGTCTTCGAGTTGGTCAAGACCGCGCGATCTCTCGGCTGGCAGGCGTGTGATTACCAGGTCCGGGTGCGGGCTCAGCCGATCGACCCGAAATGGATCCACCAGCACCATGTCCGCCGCGGCGTGACCTTCTGGCTCGTGCTAAATACCGGTCAGTGCTGCCCCAGCCGCGGCCTCGATTTGGTGCGAGTGTGCGCCACGTCCGGCTCGGTTTCAGCCCGCACGTCGAGTCTCGTCAGTTTGTAGCGTCGAAGCAGCCCGCCATCCCAGATCCGACCATGACCCCAAGACGGCACTACCAGCGACAGCGCCGTCGACACCCTCCTCGTCCGTGGCCTCGTCGCCTTTGACCAGCACCACCTGATCGTGACCACGCGCGCCTTCCTCGACCTGGCCGGCTTGCGTGACCTGACCGACCTGCCGCCCCTAGAGAATGTTGATGTCGAAGAAGTCCGAGGGGAGCCTCTTGACGCCGGCTAGCTGGAACGACATGGATCAAGGCAAGAACAATTGGTAGCACGCCTACAGTCGGCTGAATGCCGGCAGTTTATGGTTTGCGAATGTTGTTGACCCGCATCAGTATTTCCTCACGCCTCGGTTACATCACGGGACAGCCGCGTATGCGAGTGTGAGCTGGCTCCCGCTCGGCTCCGGCTGACAACGCCTCGCAAGGGCAACACCGCGGTAACGGCGGACATGAGCGTGCCAAGCCCGCTGCTCAATCCGCTGAAGACGGCCTCCGGCTCGCACCCGTCCGGCGCTGCGTCCGCTCCTGACGGCGTGGTGATCGCCGGCACGTCCACGCCCGTCGTGCCGGCTCCCGCCCGACACTCCAGGTCCCAGGTCCAGGTGACGCCGAGCGCCGTCCCACTAACTGCCGCCCCGTTCCATTCCGTCCCCCTGCGCCCTGAGAAGGGCGCAAACGCGTTTTACTTAACGCCGCCCGATCACACAATCGTGCTGCGCAATTCACGTGACGGCTAGGGGATCAACATGGCCGGCAATTACGAAGGCGGCAAATGAGTATTTGCACTCGATCATGAGAAATATGGCGAGCCTCTGGAATTCAAGTTCATCCTTGACTTCAAAGCCTGGCTTCCAGACGGTCCAGATAATATTCCGATTGTTCCGAAGGACCAAGCCCGATTCGATACGGCCCTGACGAGCTCCACTTCGGAGGGTTTCCGAATGGCAGCGGATCTGACCTCCCGCAGAGTGCGGCCGGGTCGGGAAGTTCTGCAACTTTGAACCCGCACGGAATGCTCACCAAGCCCGAGCACCGCGCCGCGCCCTCACGTGAGACCGGCCACCTGACGCAGCAGCGCCGCCAGCGGGTCGGCGAAATCCGTTGCATTGTCCCAGTAGTTGTGTGCATTCAAACCACCACCGTAGCTGCGTCGCAAGTTGTCGACCGGACGGTCTTCGATCTTGAACTTCAGCAGCTCGCCAGTATTGGCGTCGACGGCGTGGAAGAGCCCAGCCTCACCGTCAGCGCGTGCCGCGGGTTGGCCCCATTGCCAGGTGGCTGGCGGGTCCAGCGGGTCGGCCACCGGGTCGCAGCTGTCCCAGAAGTTGGTCCAAGCGCCGCCCCCACCCACACGAGTAAATGCTGCCAATCTCCGTCCCCCAGCCGAACAAGTCGGCATATTTTCGCAGTGGGCTGCCCGCGGTTACGAACAGTTTGATCCGATCAGCAATCGTCCCCGGCAGGCTCCGCACGACGTCGTAGCCGACCACTGTCCCTTGACTGTGTGTGTTGAGCACAATCCCGGCGACATCGTCGCGGCCCGCCAAGCGGACAAGCGCGTCGCGCACGAAGCCACGCACCCGTTCGCGCAGATCATTGTCCGTAACATAGGCGGCCACGTCGTTCTCCAATTGCCGTACCGTGGCGAGGAGCCCGGTCGGGAGTTGGGCCGTGGCCGGCTTCACGAGCGTGGGATCGCTCCTCACCTGCAGACTGGGCGTCGCTGCCTGATGACCCGCAGCACCGTGGTGGAACACCGCCAGGCCATCCTGAAGCCCCAGGCGGATGAGCCCAACTGCCGACGTGTAACGTTGGAGCGAACTTAGCGAGCGCGCCGTGATCTCGCTCAATGGGGCTAGGCGCGTGCCGTGTCCCTCGAGTTGGGCGTACACCAGTGCGACATGCGTCAGCGGATGCTCGCCATCACTGAGTTCCCAATCGTTGACGTCGTATACCCGACCGGTGTCGTCCATGTGACCCAACCGCGCCAGGCCCGGTTCGGTTGTCTGACTCCCTGGCGGCCAGTGGCTGCGCACGTAAATGGGCCCCGCC
>JAFAWJ010000112.1 GCA_019242065.1 Chloroflexota bacterium | reverse complement strand
GCGCGAGCGGCTCAACGGCCTGGTCGGCCCCGAGCTGACCCGCGGCCTGTCTGTGGGCACCTTTCACTCCCTGTGCGCCCGCTGGCTGCGCCGCGATATCTCGCACCTCGGCCGTGACCCTGGCTTCGCCATCTACGACGACAACGACCAGATGGACCTGGTCAAGCAGATCCTCAAAGAGCTGGAGATCGACGAAAAGCGCACCTCGCCGCGCTCGGTGCTGAGCGCCATCTCGCACGCCAAGTCAGAGCTGATCGACGCGGATGCCTACGCGCGTGACGCCAAAGGTGACTGGCACGAGACGATCGCGCGGGTCTACCGCCGCTACAACGAGCAGCTGGACCGTCACCATGCCCTCGACTTCGACGACCTGCTGGGCGTCACGGTCGAGCTGTTCCGCACGGTCCCTGAAGTCCTGGAGTTCTACCAGCGCCGCTACCGCCATGTCCTCGTCGACGAGTTCCAGGACACCAACATCGCCCAGTACGAAATCGTCAAACTCCTGACCAACCACAGCCGCAACCTGTGCGTCGTGGGCGACGAAGACCAGTCGATTTATTCATGGCGCTCAGCCGATATTCGCAACATCCTCAACTTTGAGAATGACTTTCCTGATCTCAAAGTGGTGGTGTTGGAGCAGAACTATCGGTCAACGGGGACGATTTTGCAGGTCGCGCGCTCGGTCATTGCCCCTAACAAGCTGCGTAAGGACAAGAAGCTCTGGACGCACAATGCGCAGGGGTTACCGGTGACGGTGCACGAGGCGTACAACGAGCAGGACGAAGCGCTGTATGTGCTGCGCGAGATCGAGCGGCTGCACCGCGGGGATCACGTGCCGCTCAGCGATTTCGGGATCCTGTACCGCACCAACGCCCAGTCACGTGCACTCGAAGATGCGTTCGTACGCGCCGGGATGCCGTATCGGCTCGTCGGCGGCGTGCGGTTCTACGAGCGCAAGGAAGTCAAGGACGTTCTGGCGTATCTGCGCCTGATCCAGAACCCGTTTGACACCGTCAGCTTGCAGCGCGTCATCAACCTGCCGCCCCGTGGCATTGGCACCAAGACCGTGCAGGACCTGTTGCGCTGGTCGGCGACCGAGAACCTCAGCCCGTACCAGGCTCTCACCCGCATAGCCGCGCTGCGGCACGACGCGACCGGCGACCCGCTCGCCGCCCAGGCCCCGTTCAACCTGCGCGTGCGCGAGCTGTTCGGAGCCTTTGCCGACATCGTCGAACCCATCCGCCAGGACCTGCCCAATCACAGCGTGCTCGACGTGCTCGACCTGGTCCTCGACCGCAGCGGCTACCAGCGCTATCTGCAGGACGGCAGCGAAGAAGGCGAGGAGCGCTGGTCCAACGTGCGTGAGCTGCGGTCCAAAGCCCAGAACTACGACGAGCTGGCCTCAGACAACGCCCTGGCAGCGTTTCTGGAGGACGTCTCGCTGGTCCAGGATGTCGACCAGCTCGACGAGAGCGGCGCACTGGGCGACGCGGTGACGCTCATCACCCTGCACGCAGCCAAGGGTCTCGAGTACCCGTACGTGTTCCTGGTTGGCCTCGAGGAGGGTGTGCTGCCCCACCAGCGGTCCGTGGAGGATCCGAAGCAGCTCGAAGAGGAACGCCGGCTGTTTTACGTGGGGATCACGCGCGCCATGCGCGGCCTGTACCTGGTGCGTGCGTTCCGTCGCACGATGTACGGCAACTCGTCCGTTTCCACCCCGTCGAGCTTTCTGATCGACGTGCCGCAGGAGCTCGCGCTGGTGACGCATGCGCCAGGGGCAGGTTCGCGGCATCCAGGCGCGCCGGCGTGGTCGTCGCGGCGTGAGGAGCGGGCGCCGCTCAGCCGTCAGCAGGCGCGGGAGATGGCAGCGCGGGCGTTTCAGCCGACGTCCGAGCCGCGGCCGCCGACGGGCCCACGGCCGCCCAAGCCGCCGCGCGAAGCCACCGAGCCCACCTACCGCGCCGGCGACCGCGTACGCCACCCGACGTTCGGCGTCGGCATCGTGATCAGTGTGCGGGCCGATCCGAGCAGCGAGATCGTGGAAGTGAATTTCGCGGGCAACGCGGGGGTCAAAAAGCTGGATACGGCCTTCGCCCCGCTGACGCGCGCGTAATCCCTAGAACTTCTTGCGGCCCGTGGGGACCTGGAAGATCTCAACCTTGTGCTGGCCGCTGGGCACCGCCACGGTACCGAGCAGCATCTGGCCGATGCGCTGGTAGGTCACCGGCAGGTAGTCCTTGCCGTCCAGCCGCGCGCGGGTGTCCGCCCGCCACCGCACGGGCAGGTGCAGGCCCACTGCCGTCGTCGAGTTCGACCCGTACTGCACTACCTCGCCACGGTCCGACGCCTGGTACTCGTACGCCACGTACAGGTCGCTCGCCGGCTCGTAGACGCGCACCCCGCCGTTCAGTCCGTCGAGCCTGGGCGTCACCGAGACGTTCTGGCCGATGATGTGCACCCCAAATAGCCCGTCGACGACAGCCTGGCCCATGACCGCGGCCGCTCCGGCGTAGGCCTGGTCAGCCCCGGTGCGGTTAAGCGATGGGCTCTCCCATTCGCGCACCTTGCCGGGGTGGGTGGCCCAGTCGCGGGCGACCATCAGCAGATGATCGCGTGCCATGCCCGAGTAGCCGCTCCAGAATTCGGCGCTGATCTGGCGGCCCGCCCACCAGTCCCAGAGGGCGCCATTCTGATACGCGCCCGGGCCCATCTCGGCCTCGTGCCAGTTGTCGTACGCCGGTTGCAACGACAGCCCCGGCTTCGGCGCACCCGCCGCGGATCGCGCGCGCTCGAGCGCACTCAGAATGCGCGGCACCTTGTCCGGATCGGCGAGCCCGTAATAGATCGCCGCCGCGTTGCCAATGGCGATCACGTTGTCCTCGGGATAGTCGTGCGCGTCGGTATCGGCGCCCAGGTGCTTGTGCATGCGGTAGTAGCCGTGCGCCGCGTCGTCCTGCCACAGGACCTGGTTGGTCGCCGCCTTCAAATTGGCGGCCTCGGTTTCCCAGTGGGCGCGGTCAGCGTCACGACCCGCGGCGGCGTTCAGGCGCGCCAGACCCTGCAGCGCGGCGTAGCCGATGGCCTGGTCGTAAATCGAGAGCGTCCACGGATCGCCCGCCTCCATGTGTGACGGGTCACCGTCGCCCTCCCACTTGACGTCGCCCCAATCCGTGGTGTCCCCGCGCTTGATCAGTTGCGTATCGGGGTCGCGGCGCACCGTGAGCACCCAGGTCATCGCGCGGTTCAGTCGGTCGATCAACGTCACGCCGCGCAGGCTCTGGTTGAGCCAGGCCTGGTCCGGCATAGCGTCGTACGCCTCGACGGCATCGACGATGGCGCTGGTCTCTTCGTCGGAGACGACGGTGGCTTTGTCGACGGTGTGATCCGGGGAAATCGTCGCGGAAACCGAGCCGTCCGGGTACTGTTCGCGCAGGAATTCCTCGATCGAGCTGCGCATGGCGGTTGCGCCGTAGTAGTAGCGGACCATGGGCAGATCCGTGGCGGTGTCGCGGATGTACATCTTGACGAACGAGTAGGTCGGCCCAGGGTAGAAGCCTTCGATGGATTGCCCGTCGGCTCCGATGAACTGGAGATGGACGTCCGCCAGCACCCCACGAATCGTGGCCTGCATGTCCGAGACCTCGGGCGTCCCGTCGAGATGCCAGCTCACGTCCTTGCTGTAGCCCAGATTGGGCGTGTCGGCGGACGTCGTCGGTACCAGCGCAATGAGCAGCACCGCCGAGAGTCCCAGGCCCAGAGCAAGCAGGGTCTGGGATCGCCGCCGTTGCCGCACCGCGCGCAATAGTAGCCGGCCCAACGCGGGCGGCGTCCGAAATGGCCTTACAGACGCTCAACCTGAGGGATCACGTCGCGGGCCAGAATCTCGAGCGGACGGAGCGTTTCCACGCTCCGCAGGCTGGCGATCGCCGTCGTGAAGCCCATTTCGTGCAGCTTGCCAAGTTCGTCCACGATGGCCGCGGGTGATTTCCGCACGGGGTCCCACTGGCCGAGCGTGGTGCGATCGATGTCTGCATACGGCCGGCCGAACTCCTCGCAGTAGCCTTGCAGGACATTCAGCTTCCAGGCCAGCTCGCCCGGACCGTAGCGGGTGAACAGGTTGCACGCGTCCGCGTACTTCGCGACCAGTCGCAGCGTTTTTTGTTCGCCGCCACCACCCACCAGAATCGGCGGGTGCGGCTGGCTGAGCGGCGGCGGCGAGTTGATCGGCTCTGCCAGTTGAAAGTGCTTGCCGTAGATTGGCTCGATCGGGCCTGAGCCCCACATGGCGTGCGCGATGCGCAAGGTTTCTTCGAGCCGCTCGAACCGCTCAGCGCGGGATGGGAATGGCACGCCCAGCCCGTGCGACTCGCGCTCGTACCAGCCTGCGCCGATCCCCAGCCAGGCGCGACCGTGTGACAGGACGTCCAGCGTGGTGACCTGCTTCAGCAGCAAGCCGGGGTGCCGGTAGTGGACCCCGGTGACGAGCGTGCCAAGGCGTGCGCGACGCGTGTGCGCGGCAAGGAACCCGAGCGTGGTGTACGCCTCCAGCATCTCCTCTTCGGCTTTGCCGACCGAGTGAATCTGGAAAAAGTGGTCCATTAGCCAGATGGACGCCACGCCGGCGTCGTCGGCGGTACGAGCGATGGCTGCCAGGGTGTCCGCCAGGCCGTTAGTTCCGCCCGCCCAGTGGAACCGCGGAATCTGTAGCCCGATGCGCATGCGCGGTGCTGCTAGAGGGCACGCTCACCGAGCTTGCGCTCGGTGCCGGCCCGCAGACGTTCGATGTTGTCCTTGTGGGCGATCACGATGAAACCGCCCATGAGCACGCCCCACAGTGCCCAGGTAGGGTCCGATTGTGCGTAGGCCAGTCCACACATGAGCGCTCCGCCCAGAATTGCGCCCACGACGCTGCCCAGCGAGACGTAGCGCGTGAAGACGATGAAGACCACGCCTATGGCAAAGGCGATCAACATCAGCACGGGAGCGGCGACGACGGACGCGCCGAAGCCGGTCACCACGCCGCGACCGCCCTTGAAGCCGATGAAGATCGAATACGAATGACCCACCACCGCGGCGATGGCGGCGATCATCCAGATCCAGGTGTTGTCCGGGGCGATCAGATACTTGGCTACCAGGACCGCCAGCATGCCCTTGAGGAAATCACCGGCGAAGGCGATGGCCGCGGCACCCTTGCCCAGCGTGCGCAGGACATTGGTCGCTCCGGTGCGGCCGCTGCCGGAAGCCGTCAAATCGACGTTGCCATACGCCCGCGCGACAATCATGCCGGTCGGGATCGAGCCCAGCACGTACCCGACCACCGCGGCCAGGATCGACTGGACCACGACCGCCTGCTGCCACTCAATCAGGGTCGGGGTTCCCCTTACTTCTACAGTATAGATTCGCCATGCCTGGCCACCTCGCGGTAATCAACGCCGGCGGCTGGGGCACGGCCCTGGCGGTGCTGCTCGGCAACGCTGGTCACCCGGTGCGACTCTGGTGCCGGCGGGTCGAGCTGGCGGCCGAGATCGAGCGTACCAGCGAAAACCACGCCTACTTACCCGGCGTCAGCGTGCCGCCGCCAGTCAGACCGACCGGCTCACTGGAGGAGGCGGTCGTCGGCGCCGACGCGATCATCCTGGCGCCCATCTCGCGCGCCATGCGCGAAACGGCGCGACAGGTTGCCCAGTACCTGCGGCCCGGGACACCGGTGACCCACGCCTCCAAGGGATTGGAATTGTCCACGCTGCTGCCTTTGAGCCAGGTGGTGGGCCAGGAGTTGGTGACAGACCACGTGGCAGTCCTATCTGGACCAACGCACGCCGAAGAAGTCGGCCGCGGCATGCCGACCGCGGCGGTGGTGGCGTGCACCGATGCGCGCACCGCCGCTACGTTTCAGAGCCTGCTGCACGGCTCGACCTTTCGCGTGTATACGTCGGGCGACGTGGTGGGCGTTGAGTTGTGCGCCGCGCTGAAGAACGTCATCGCGCTCGCCACCGGCGCTGCCGACGGTCTGGGCTATGGCGACAACGCGCGGGCCGCGTTGATCTCCCGATCGCTGGTCGAAATCGGACGGCTGGTCCAGGCGGCCGGCGGCGACCCGCGCAGCGTGGCCGGGCTGGCCGGCCTCGGCGACGTGGTCGCCACGTGTACCAGTCGCCACAGTCGCAACCGCTGGGCCGGCGAGCAGATTGGTCGCGGGCGATCGGTGGCCGACATCCTCGCCAGCACCCCCAAGGTGATCGAGGGCATTCCCGCGGCCTCGGCCGCGGTGGCCCTCGGCGCTCGGTACCGGGTCGACCTGCCGGTCTGTGAGCAGGTCGACCGCGTGCTCAACCACGGCGCCGGGGTGCACGACGCGCTCGCACGTCTGATGGGCCGCGACGCGACGGCCGAGCTAGCGTCCGGGTAAACGACCGAGCATCGTCTCCGCCAGCCGCTGGGCCTCCTGGCGCAGCTCGCGGGCGATCTCGGGGGGTGGCCGGTCGCCGAAGCGGTAGTAGTACCGCGCGCTCTGACCGACGACGAACGTGCCGGTATACGCCACGGCGGTCTTGGGCAGCAGCCCGAGCAGCGGTGGCAGCAGGCCAACCAGCGCACGCGCGGTCGTCCGCCAGAAGAACGCGCCACCGACGACCGGCAGGATCTCCAGGAGGATCTCGGGGCCAAACTCGACGCTGCGGCCGTAGAGTCCCGCGAGCTTGAACAGCAGCAGGACCTGGTTCTTGGTGAGCACGATGGTGTCGGCCACGTCGCCGACAAGGCCGCCGAAAAACGGCAACGCGGCGGGCAGGCTCGCAATGGCGGCGAACTGCGCGTTGACGCGCGAGGTGTCGAAGATCAGGTGGTCGGCGATGGGCTCGCGCAGCAGCGGATGCCGCCGGCCGGCCGAGAGAATGACTTCCGGCGCCGCCTGGACCAGCGACCTGAAGAGCCGATCGCGGACCTCCTCGTCAGATTCGCCAACGCCGAGGGTGATAATTCGCTCGTCGGGGATGCCCAGGACCAGCATGCCGGCCGCC
>JAFAWJ010000061.1 GCA_019242065.1 Chloroflexota bacterium | reverse complement strand
CGGACTAGCGGGCATACCCGGTTGCGGCGAGCACGCGTACGACACACTGCACAAAATGCTGGCGCAGGTCTTGTGCACACTGAGGGACTCCGGCTGACATGCTGAGACGATAGCATCCGCACATGGCATACCGCATTCGGATCTGGTATCTGGTGCGTGGCCTGCCACACCGTGCGAAGGAGTAGACCATGCGTCCACTAGCTCCACGATTGCTCCAACGGACTGCCGCCGTGCTGCTCGGCGCGGCCGTGTTTGCCGCGCCCGCCGCCACACCGCCTGCCGCGGCCCAGTCCGACAGCGGAACCATCCGAATCGGCGTTATCGAAATGCTTACCGGCAGCGGCGCCTTCTACGGCAACGCGGTCCTCGACGGGATCAAAGTCGCCCAGACAGAGCTCGACGACAAGGGCGGCATCATGGGGAAGCAGATCGAGCTCGTCATTCAGGACAACGCCTCCGACGACGCCCAGACCACCACGCTCATGAAGCAAATGGCACAGGATTCGAGCATCGGCGCCGTCATACCGCCCACCTATCAGAAGAATTTCCTCGTCGCCTGCGCCGCGGCAAGCTCGCTCCACCTGGCGGCGGTTTCCGCCCAGTCCGGTCCACCGGACAACAAGTCCAATCCCGAGGGCTGGTGCTTCACGATGACCACCGACCCGGCTACCCAGATTTCGGCAACCTTCGACTACCTGCACCAGAAGTACGGCTACTCCACGTTCGATATGGTCTACGACCAGACCAACGGCTACGTGGCCTTCCAGAAGCCGAACATCGAGGCCGCGGCGGCCGCCGGCAACTACACCCTGAACGAGATTGGCGTCGACGGCACCAACAGCGATTTCAGTCCGCAAATCACGTCGGTCCTGCGCGACAATCCCGACGCCCTGTTCCCATTTCTCACGATCGAGGACGGCGCCCGCTTTATGCAGCAGGCGCGGTTGCAGGGGTACTCGGCCCCGTTCTTCGATCCCGTTAGCCAGCTCACCTCTCAGCGCTTGACGTCGCTCTCGGGTGGCGCCGCTATAGGCCTGATCGCCTCCACACCACAATCCGCCGGGGACATCCCGAGCTTCCAGTCGTTCCTGAACACGTATCAGACGACCACCGGCAATTCGCTCGACGATCCGACGTACACCGGTTTCGGGTACGATGCGCTCAACGCCATCGCGGCCGCGATGACCGCCGCCGAGACGAGCACTGACAGAAACGCCATCCAGTCCGCCATCACCCAACTGCAGAACCCGTGCTTTTCGATCTGTTTTTCGACCGAGACGGGCGGCGCGTTTCTCGCGGCGAAGTTCTACTTTGTGAAGCTGTCAGACCAGGGGTTCGTGCCGGACACGTGAGTCCACTCCTCGACGTGCAGCGGGTGTCGAAGAGCTTCGGCGGCCTCGCTGCACTGTCGGACGTTAGTTTCGACCTGGACCGCGGCGAGGTTGTCGCGGTCATCGGACCGAATGGTGCCGGCAAGACGACGCTGTTCAATTGTCTGACGGGTTTCCTGCGTCCCGACAGCGGTGCGGTGTGGTTCGACGGCCACCGCATCGACCGCTGGTCGTCGAACCGTACGGCGAGCCACGGGCTGGTGCGCACGTTTCAGAGCATCCGCATGTTTCCAGGCCTCACAGTCTATGAATCAATGCTGGCTTCGGTACCGACGAGCGATCGACGCAACCGCAAGTCCGTCATCGACGACGCGGTCAACACCATCGAACGGCTGCAACTGGCGCCCCTCGCAAATCGCGTGTGCCAGGATCTGCCGCTGCTTGCGCAGCGCACCGTCGAGGTCGGTCGCGCGTTGATGACCAGGCCGACCGCGCTGCTACTCGACGAACCGACCGCCGGCGCCACGCTCGCCGAGCGCGACATTCTGGCGGACTTGATGCGCGATTTACGCAGCAGCGGTGTCTCGTTGATCCTGATCGAGCACAACGTGCCATTTGTCATGTCGGTCAGCACGCGTGTGGTGGTGATGCACTTCGGGAAGGTCGTCGCCTCCGGAACCCCGGTGTCAATCGCCGGCGATCCGGTCGTACGGGAGATTTATCTTGGCGGTTGAGAGGCAGGACGCGCTGGTCGTCGATGGCCTGAACGTGCACTACGGGGTGGTCCACGCGGTGCAGAATCTTTCACTGCGGGTGCCGGCCGGCCAGGTGGTTGCGCTGGTCGGCGCCAACGGCGCCGGGAAGTCCTCTGCATTGAACGCCATCGCCGGCGTCGTGAGCAGTCGCGCGACATCTCTGCGCGCTAACGGGGCTGAAATCTCGACGGTCGCTCCACGCAAGCGGATCGTCGACCACGGGGTCGTCCTTGTCCCTGAGGGCCGCAGCGTCTTCGCGTCGATGACCGTGCAGGAAAACCTCGAGCTGGGCGCGCGGGTCGGCACGACACGGCGCGCGCGATCCCGGTCGGAGCTCACGCGCTTCGACGTCGCGGATGTCGCCTCCGTCTTTCCGGTCCTGAAGGAGCGAGCCGCGCGACGCGCGGAATACCTCTCGGGCGGCGAGCGACAGATGTTGGCCATGGCCCGCGCGTTGCTCATGGCGCCCGCTGTACTGCTCGTGGACGAACCCAGCATGGGCCTCGCCCCCCTGGCCGTGCGCGATCTGTTCGCCATTCTGCGCGACGTCTTCGTCCGTGCAGGTGTCGCCGTGCTGCTGGTCGAACAGGACACGCGACTGGCGCTGGAGCTCGCGAACGTCGGATACCTCCTGGAACGGGGCGTGATCGTGGCAAGCGCATCGGCGGCCGAGTTGCGCGACGACCCGCGCGTGCGTCTGGCGTACCTGGGCCAGATGGCAGTCGACGCGAGCGCCACCGCGCGACCGGCAGACCACGAGCCCGTGTCGTGACGACCTTTATTCAGTACCTGGTGGATGGTCTGGGCGTCGGGTGTTTGTACGTCCTCCTCGCCACCGGCTTCACGCTGATCTTCGGCGTGATGGGCATCATGAACGTCGCCCACGCCGATTTCTACATGGCGGCGGTCTTTACCTATCTGTTTGCCACCAGCGTCGCCCACCTCGGCGTGATTCCCGCCCTCCTGGTCGGCGTATTGATCGCGGGTGCGCTCGGGGCCGTGCTGTTCTTCGGCGTGCTGGATCGCATCGACCACGGTCGCCCACTCGCACTGTTTACCGCCACACTGGGGGTGTCGTACGTTCTGGAGAATTTCATTGCGAAAGTGGTGCAATTTCAGACCAAGAGCATCCCGGCACTGTTCCAGAGCCAGCCACTGACGCTGCTCAGCATCCGCTTCACCTCGGCGCAGCTGGTGCTGTTGGCCGTGACGCTGCTCATGTCCGGCGGACTGACTCTCTGGCTACGCCGCGCCACACTCGGCAAGTTCACGCGCGCCGTTTCCGAGAACACCACGCTGGCGGAGCTGGTGGCGATCGACACGCGACAGGTGCGCCTGGTGGCCGTCATGCTTGCGGCGGCGATGGCCGGCTTCGGCGGCCTGCTCGTGGCCAACACGTCGCTGAGCATCAATCCGTTTGTCGCCGACACCGTATCACTCAAGATGTTCGCCGTCGCCGTGGTGGCGGGCATCGGGAGCGTCGAAGGCGCGGTGGTGGTCGGCTTGCTGCTGGGCATGATCGAGTCCGTCACGGTTGGGTATGGCGGTTCGCAGTGGCAGAACGTCTCGGGACTGCTGGCCATGGTGCTGGTGCTCATGGTGCGCCCCAACGGGCTGTTCGGCCGGGAGCGGCGGATCGGCTGAGGCGTGCCACCGTACATCGAGTCGGTCCTGACCGTCATCTGCATCTACGGCCTGGTCACCGTCGGGCTGCAAATTACCATCGCGTCCGGACAATTCTCAGTCATGCACGCCGCGCTCATGGGCGCCGGTGGCTACGCCGCCGGTATCGCATCGGTCCAGTTTCAAGTTCCGTTCGTCGTTGCACTGCTCGTCGGTCTGTTGGTGGGCGGTCTGATCGGCGCCCTCGTGTCGGTGGTACTGCGTCGCACCTCCGGGCTACTCCTGGGCACAGTCACGGTGGCGCTCGGTCAAAGCATGGCGCTGATCGCGCAAAACACTCCCGCGCTGGGGGCCTCGCAGGGCTACACCGGTATCCCACTGAGCACGACGCTTCCATCGGCGGCGGCCGCGTTGGCGATCGGCCTGGGGACGGTGCTACTCATCGCGCGTAGCCGCACCGGGTACGCGATCCTGGCGGTTGGCAAGGACGAGACCGTCGCGCGCTCGCTCGGCGTTTCGGTGGAATGGGTCCGCGCGGTGGGCTTCGGCGTAGGCGGTGCTCTCGCCGGACTCGGCGGTGGACTGCTGGCGCACAACAACGGTTTGATCGAGCCGTCGAACCTTGCCTTCAGCGCGGAGCCGTTGTTTTTCGCGTTTCTGGTGGTCGGCGGAGTGAACACGCCCTGGGGTGCGGTGCTGGGCACCTTCTTGATGTGGTGGCTCCAGGAGCTCCTCCGCTTCGGACAGAACGGACAATTCCTGTTTCTGTCGCAAGCGGATCGCTACTGGGTGCTGGGCATCATCCTGATCGTGGTCGTCGTTCTGCGGCCGGACGGACTGCTCCAACGCCGCGCGCCGCGCTACCCAGGCGCGGCGGCCGCCGTGCACAAGCCGACACCCAAAGCGGACCCCCGCGAGGAGGTCACAGTCTAGTGTGCTCCAAGCCAGCTATCGCCGCACCCGTCAGTCACTACTCCATAAAGGCGGCCCTCTCGAGCCACGCGAAGCG
>JAFAWJ010000002.1 GCA_019242065.1 Chloroflexota bacterium | reverse complement strand
GTCATCGGGTCCTGGAAAACCATCGACACGACGCCTCCGCGCATGTCCTCGCGCTGGCGATCGGAAAGCTTCAGGAGGTCCACTCCGTTGAGCAGTACCTCGCCCTCCACCCGCGCGCTGGCGGGTTGGATGCCGAGAATTGTGCGCAACAATGCGCTTTTGCCCGAGCCGGATTCGCCGATGATGGCCAGAACCCGGCCGCGTTGCAGAGAAAACGACATGTCGTTCACCGCCCGCAACGGGCCGGCGTGGGTCTTGAATTCGGTCGTGAGTCGCCTGACGTCCAGGACCGGCGCCTCCAGTTGCTCCGCCGACTCGAGTGCGACCGGCGGTTCCATGAGCAGCGTCATCGGCAGAGATACCTTTTTTGACTGACTGCTGGAAGTATCGGCGTGGTAAAGAATTGGGAACCATGGACACACCGACCAAGCTTTCGCGTCAGGCGCTTGGGCATTGAGCCTAAGCGCCGTCAGTGGCGGGCTTCGAGGAGCCGGAGCCAGACCTCGCTGATTGTCGGGTAGGAAGGCACGGCGTGCCACAGCGTCTCCAGCGGCACTTTGCCCACGATCGCGATCGTGGCGGAGTGCAGCAGCTCCGCCACGTCGTAGCCGACGAAGGTAGCCCCGACCAGCACATCCGTGGCGCGGTCCACGACGAGTCGCGCATGACCCTCGTAGCCATCGCGCACGAGCGCCGCCCCGGCGACCGAGCCGATGTTGTAGTCGAGTACCTCGATATCCATCCCCCGCTGCCGGGCGACCGCCTCGGTCATCCCGACCGATGCCACCTGTGGGTCGCTGAAGACCACCGCGGGCACCATGTCGTGGTCGGCGACGTCCCGGTAGCGCAGCCCGTCGAGCGGGCGTGCCTCTGCTCGGGCGGCAATGACGTCGCCCGCGATCCGGGCTTGATATTTGCCCATGTGCGTCAGCAGGGCTCTTCCGCACAGGTCGCCGATGGCGTACAGCCACTCGCCAGCGACGCCGCTCACGGTCAGCTGGTCGTCGACAGGCACAAACCCGTGCGTGGCCGCGGGATCGACGCCAACGGTGTCCAGACCGAGATCGGCCGAAGCCGGCGTGCGGCCAGCGGCGACCACGATCTCGTCCACCTCGAGGGCCCGATCGCCGGCGTAGACTGTCGCCGGGCCACCGTGGATGTGTCCCTCGCCGGTCTCCGAGGGCGATTGGCGTACCACGCGATTGATGGCAGTCGAGGTTCGCACGCTGATGCCGAGCTGCTCGAAGCGGTGGGCGACGCTCTCGCTGGCGAAGGGTTCCAGTCGGGGCAGCAGCACGGGTCCTCGCTCGATAAGGGTGACCTCCTGGGCGCCCAGACCGCGCAACCAGGTGGCGGACTCGCACGCGACGACGCCGCCGCCGATGATCGCTACGCGGCGTGGGACCTCGCGGAGATTCGTGACGTCGCGCGAAATCCACGGCCGCGCTTCCAGAAGTCCGGGCACGGGCGGTACCGACGCCGTCGTACCCGTGGCGAGCACGACGGCGTGCCGCGCCCGGAGGTTTCGCCGTGTGCCGTCGGACTCGGTCACGATCACCGAACGCTCGCCACTCAGCCGCCCCTGACCCCTGATCACGTCGACGCCGACGCCGCGTGCCCACTTGACCTGCGAGCTGTCGTCGTGATGACTGGTGAACCCATCGCGACGTGTCAGCACCGCCTGGACGTCGAGCGGCTGGGTGAGGGCGCTGGACACGCCGGGCATCGTCCGCGCCGCGTCAAAAACTTCTACAGGCCGCAACAGGGCTTTGCTGGGCATGCACGCCCAGTACGAGCACTCTCCGCCGACGAGCTCCTTTTCGACGATCACCGCCGTGCGGTCGCTGCCACGGATTGCGTACTCGGCAACATTCTCGCCAGGTGGCCCACCGCCGATGACGACGACGTCCCACGTATCTGTCTGATCAGCCATCAGTGCACGATAACAAGGGCAGCGCCCGGTCCCGTTGGCGCCGACCCTTAAGCGAGTCTTCGCCGCCGGTTTACATGTAAGAGGCCGCACGGGAATGCGGACTGCGCCTGCTCGTGCATGGTCTCCACTTCGACTGCCGCGCAGCCGACGCGCCTCGAGCAGTTCGACGAGCAGGGCATCACGCCTTTCCACCTCAAGGTCCTGCTCGTTTCGGGCA
>JAFAWJ010001087.1 GCA_019242065.1 Chloroflexota bacterium | reverse complement strand
AGTGCGAGTGCCGCGACACCGCCAAGTCACCTGCCCACAGGTCTTACCCCCGCGGGTGACAGCGCGAGTGCTGTCATATCCAGCAGCGGGATGCTGCCAGTCGCCGTTCGCTCCAGCGCCTCCGACGAGGACTCCACGACGGCCTCGTTCGCCGGCCAGCAAGAGACCTACCTCTGGATCCTCGGCGGCCACGACGTGCTGCGCCACGTCCTCCGCTGCTGGGCCAGCCTGTTCACACCCCAGGCCATCGCCTACCGCCATCAACTGCGCACCCCGACCACCAACCTGGCGATGGGCGTCGTGATCCAGCAGATGGTGCCCGCCGAAGCCGCCGGCGTCATGTTGACACTCGACCCGATCACCGGCGACACCGCCAGCATCTTCGTCGAAGCCGCCTACGGCCTCGGCGCGGCCGTCGTCAACGGCGAGGTGGACCCCGACCGCTTCGTCGTCGACAAGAACCCGCTCAGCATCCGATCCCGCACTATCGGCGTCAAGTCGATCGCCTACGGATTCGATTCGTCGGCCCAGTCGACACGCCGCGCAGACGTCGCGAAACATCTCCAGAACCAACCCTGCATGACCGACGCCGAGGTCCTGCAGCTCGCCAGCCTCGGCAAACAGATGGAGCAGACGATGGGCCGTCCCCAGGATATCGAGTGGGCAATCGACGCAGCCCGCCAGGTCTTTCTCCTCCAGGCGCGGCCCGAGACCGTCTGGAGTCAGAAATCATGATCGCCGTCCCGGAGCCGGACCTCACACCGGAGGACATGATCAAACGCGCCAGCGCCATGGTCCCCACCCTGCGCGAGCGCCAGCCCGAGTGCGAGCACCTGGGCCGTATCCCCCAGGTCACCAACGACGAGTTCGTGGCGGCCGGCTTTTACCGCATTCTCCAGCCGCGTCGCTTTGGCGGCTACGAGTTCGGCATGCCGACGTTCGCGCGGGTGATGATGGAGGTTTCGCGCGGCTGCGCGTCCAGCGGCTGGGTCCTGGCACTGACGGGTGGCCACGCGATCATGCTCTCGGCGTTCTTCTCTGAGGAAGCCCAGGTCGACGTCTACGGCGTCGACGGCGAATTCCGTGGACCAAGCCGCACGCCACCGTGGGTCATCGCCGAGCCGGTGGACGGCGGCTACAAGCTGAACGGCGAGTGGAACTACGTCTCAGGCTGCGACATCTCGACGCACATCGTCGGCGGCATCAACGTGAAATCGCCAACCGGCGACGAGCCACGCGTCGGTATCGTCGATCGCAAAGACTTCACGATCGTGAACGACTGGGACACCATCGGCATGCGCGGCACAGGGTCGCGCCGGGTGATCGTCAAGGACGCCTTTATTCCCGAGTACCGCACGATTCCGCCGATGCGCGACGCCTTCGGCTCCCGCAATGCGCCTGGGCGGCGCGTCCATCAGAACCCGGTGTACGTCGCCGGGCGTCTGGTGAGCGTGCTGTTCGAAGAGATGGCGGCCGTCGCGGTGGGTCTCGCCAGAGGCGCGCTGGATGTGTACGAGCACGAGCAGTCCACCAGCCGGCTGCAGTCGCCGCCGTATACGCTCCGCTCAGAAACCCCCGAGTACCAGCGCCACTTCGGCAACGCCTGGGCCACGATCCAGGTCGCCCAGGCGACGGTGATGCACGTCGCCGAGCAGTACATGGAGTTTGCGCGTCAGGACGTCGAAGAAGAGATCCCCTTCTCTGACGAGCGCGACCTGGAGCTCCAACTGCTGGAACAGTACGCCACCCGGTTGGCGGGTGACGCGGTGGATTTGATGTTCCGGACCGCTGGCACGCATGTGGCGCAGAGCAATTCGATGCTCCAGCGCTACTTCCGCGATATGGCGGTGATCAAGACACACATGGCGGCGCAGATGGACCGTGGCGCGGAGTCCTTCGGGCGCGAACATTTCTCTCACCTGGAGCGGGCATGAATATTGGAGACCTGGTTGCCGAGCCCATCTACGACGGCGTGATGCGCGCTCCAGCCACCCTCTTTTACGGCGGTACGACGACCGAGCAGTGGACGCCACATCAGCAGTTCCTCGAGCCAGACGGCATGATCCGCTTCGACCTGGGCGGCTTTCTCGTCCGCGGTCGCGGCGACCGGGTGGTCTTGATCGATGCGGGCATGGGGCCGCGCTCCGGGCTGATCCGTGATGGTCAGGGCAGCTTCGAAGGCGGCAAGCTGCTGGACAATCTGGCGGTGCACGGCGTGCGTCCGGAGGACATTACCGACGTCCTGTTCACGCATTTGCATTTCGACCACATTGGCTGGGCGGCCAACGAGGGCGCGATCGTCTTTCCGAATGCGACCTACCGCTGCGACGTGCGCGACCTGGACCACTTTCACGACAACGACCGTGTGCGCGACACGCTGACGACGATTGAAAGTCGGCTGGAGACGTGGGACGGCAGTGGGACCCTGTGTCCTGGGATCGACGCCATGAGCGCGCCGGGGCACACGCCGGGCAGCACGATCATCGTCATGTCGTCGGGCACTGCGCGCGGCATGCTGCTCGGGGACGTGGTGCACTGTCCGGTGGAGCTGCTCGACGACGAGTGGGCGGGTGTGGGCGACCTGGATCCCGAGCTGGCGAAGCGGACGCGGATCGCCCTCAATCGCGAGCTCGAAGGCACCGACACGCCCGTGGCCGCCGCCCACTTTCCAGGCTTAGTCTTCGGCCGCCTCCTATCAGGCGAAGGCCGCCGCAACTGGGTCGTCTAACTTCTCGGGTCTGGTGAGATCCGAGCTGTCAACACATTTTTCTACCCCAGAGGGGTCCCGTCCAGGGTAGTCGGTTCCACCCAGCTCAGCTTGGTGAGACCCACACTCTCAAGACAGCTGTTCCCGACAGGGACGTTTGTCTACCCGAGGGGTCCCGTCCAGGGTGGTCGGTTCCACCCAGCTCAGGATGGTGAGACCCACACGGTCAAGACAGGTGTTCCCGACAGGGACGTCTGTCTACCCGAGGGAACCCCGCTGGGTGAGTCAGTTCCACTCAGCGGAGGCTGACTGTCAAGACAGTTTTCTCCAGAGGGGAGGCACCTGTTCTCCGGCATGGGTCCCCTCTGGGGAAAAACGTTCTAGCCTGCCTGACTCACCGATCGCCGAAACTCAATCGTCGAACAGGAGGGCCTCTACTGGCGCGTCGCCGTTGACTGACTCCGCCAGAGGCAGGTCAAACGCCGAGGCGTAGCGCTGGTAGGCCTCCAGCGGGTCACCGTACTTGCGATAGCCCGTCACGTTCATCACGCTGCCAAACAGCAATCGCTCGCGATCGGCGGCCGTGCTCCCCACGTAGTCTTCGAGCAAGCACAGGCAGATCTCCTGATTGTGCGGATCGTTGCCAAACTCGGCCGACGCCTGCGCCAGCAACTGCACCAGCGGCGTGCCGTCATAGCCGCTCGCAACATACGTGTGCACCAGCGCCAGGCTCTCCTCCGTGTTGCGCGCCAGCAGCGCCTGGTGCAGACGCGCCAGCAGCCGTGGGGCGTCCCACGCGTTCATCCCGCGCAGAACCCGAATAGTGCGCGCCCCGTTCTTCGCGTCCGCCGCCTGGTTATGTGCGGCAGTATTGACCATCGCCCCCGCCAGGAACAGCAGCTTCAGCTGATGCGGATGGTCGAACGCGTCGAAGTACCAGCGCAGCGTATTGCAATACTCGGCAGTGTGCTGCGGCATCGAGAAATTCTCAGGCGCCCCGCACTCCAGCATCAGCTCGGCCGCCGCAACCTGCAGGACGTCGAGGATCTCGCGCGGACCTTTGCCCGCCTTCAAAAGAGCCCCGATGTGGTACTGCCAATCCGGCTCGTAACTGTGCAGGATGACGTCTTCCAGCGCGACCTGCTCCTCAGCTGACAGCGTGCCGCGGTTGGCCAGCAGCGCGTGATCCCCGCCGTCAAACAGCTGCAGGCACACTGCGGTCGCCATTTCGAATGTCGAGTACCAGTGCGGGCCGACGGCCATATCCGGCACGCCCGCATAGATCACGTCGTGCGCATGGTCCCAGCCGAACAAATTGCCCAGCTCCACCACCGACCGTCCTCGGTAGCCCTTGTGCCCGGTGGTGTACGAGCGGTTGAACAGCATGCGGTCCTGGATATCGATCAGCCCGGCAAAGATCAGCTGCGCGAGAATCTTGCGGCGATCGTCTCGCGAAGCGCCCTCGATCATCCCGAGAAAGACGCGGTACGCGGGGATGATCTCGCTGCGCTGCACGAGCGTCAGCCACAGGTTGAGCCGCTCGTCGAGGCTCCCATCGGTCCAGAGCGGCTCCTGGTCAGGACAGTGCACTTCGGGCGGCGGCGGCGCGGCGGACACGTCCAGCTTGTACATGCGCGTGTAGTGCCCCGGGGCCTTGCCGAGCAGCTGGTTCCACGGATCGAGGCCCGTCGGCAGGTACCAGAAGGTCTGGACCAGAGGCAGGTGCTCGAAGCGATCCGGCATCAGCCGGGTCAGCCGCACGGTCGCCCGCGCGCTGAGGAGGCAGTGGTCGTTATTGACGAACTTGACCAGGCCGTCGTCCAGCCGCTGGTGGAACGGCACATGCGTGTACGGCGCGTGGATCCGCACCGCCTGATACAGCAGCTCAGGTACGGTACGGCCGTTCTGGGCGAGAGTGAACAGCTCGTCGGCGGCGCCGCGCTGGTCGCGAGCCAGGAGCCGCTCTTCGAGTCGCGCATACGGCTCATTCGAATTCCCGCGGACGTCGGCCGGGGTCAGGGTCACGGCCATCAGGCGGCACCTCCCATAGCTGTCCTCAGGATAACGCGACTACCCTGTGCTGCATGGTGACAACCGACGCGCCGGTGTTCTCCGACCCGCGGTACCGCGCGGATCCGTATGCGGTCTTCGCCGAGGTCCGCCGCGACCGACCCGTGTATCCAACTCGACTACCCAGCGGCGAAGAGGTGCTGCTGGTCACACGCTTCGTCGACGTCGAAGCGGGCCTCAAAGACGCGCGGCTGGTCAAAAACATTACCAACGCCCGCGACCGGCGGCCCGGCCTGCTCGCCCGACTGGGATTCCTGCCCAGCTACAGCAGCTCCAACATGCTGCGGGCCGACCCGCCTGAACACACGCGACTGCGCGCGCTCGCCCACCAGGCCTTCACGCCCAGGCTCGTCAATCAGATGCGCGACCACATTCAGACCCTCGCCGACCAGCTCATCGACGCCGTCGAGCCCGCCGGTCGCATGGACCTGATTGCCAACTTTGCCTTGCCGCTGCCGATCACCGTCATCTGCGAGCTGCTGGGCGTCCCGCGCCAGGATGAAAAGAAGTTCCGTCGCTGGTCCAACGCGTTGATCGACTCTGGCGCCTTGAGCAGCGAGAAAATCCCGACGGTGCCGCAGGTGTTCCTGATGCTCCGCTATGTCCGCAGGCTCGTCCGCCGCCGCCGCGCCCACCCGCTGGGCGGCGACGACCTGATCGGTCAGCTGATCGCGGCGCGCGAGAACGGCCAGCAGCTGGCGGACCGCGAGCTCGTCTCGACCATCATCCTGCTGCTGATTGCCGGCCATGAGACGACCGTCAATTTGATCGCCAACGGCATGCTCGCGCTGCTGCTCAATCCTGAGCAGCTCCGCCGCCTCCGGGACGAGCCGACGCTGATCCGACCCGCGGTCGAAGAGCTCTTGCGGTACGTCAATCCAGTCCAGATGGTGAACCGCTATGCCCGCGAAGACCTCGACATCGGTGAGGTGCGCGTCGCCCGCGGCAGCCACGTCGTCTTGATCGTCGCCGCCGGTAACCACGACCCGGCCTTCGTCGACCAGCCCGAGCATCTGGACGTCACGCGCGCCGTTCGGCAGCACGTCGCCTTCGGCCAGGGCATCCACTATTGTCTGGGCGCGCCGCTCGCGCGACTGGAAGGCGAGATCGCCTTTGCCACGCTGCTGCGGCGCTTGCCCAACCTGCGACTCGGCGTGCCGGTCCACCAGCTCGAGTGGCGCTCGAGCATCGAACTCCGCGGACTGCGCAGCCTACCGGTTCAGTTCTAGAGCTTCGCTGCCGTGCTAGACTAAGGGCGGCGCGGTGCGCCACAGCATGTCATCAGAACCTCCAAGTACTCAAACCCGAACCCAACACGCGTCGAATCAGTCTGGTGCGACCCTGCTCGCGGGAGAGTCGGCCCAGCCGTCGTAATCTGTCGCTGAGCGGCTGACGGTCAGGGCGGGCGTCCCCGTGTGGGAGCCCGCTTCTTCGTTTAAACGCCTGACCGCAGGGAGGCCGCCAAATGCAATACGTCAGCGAACTGCTCGGAGCCCGCGTCCGAGACCCAGACGGACACGTCGTCGCGCGGGTGTCCGATGTGCTGGTACCCGCGGATGCCGACTATCCCGCCGTCGACGCAATCGCCCTCAAGCCTCCCAAGGGCGAAACGCGGATGGTCCCCTGGTCGGCCCTCCAGGTGCAGGACAATGGCGGCGTCTCCCTGCACACCGCCCTGGCGCAGACACCGACCTTCGATCCCCCGCCTCACGAGCTTTCGCTGGCGCGCCAGGTCATGGATCATCAGATCATCGACGTCAACGGCGTCCGCGTCGTGCGCGTCAACGACCTGCAACTGGCGCCCGCCGATGGCCTGTATCGACTGGTCGGCGTCGACATTTCGCCCGCCGGTCTGCTGCGGCGTCTGGGGGCGACGCGCGTCCTCAAGGCGCTCGGCCTCAAACTGACGCCCACGGCCATCGCCTGGGAAGCCATCGAGCCAGTCGAGTCCGGCGAGACGGGCGTCAAGCTCAAGGTCTCGCACGAGGACCTCGCCAAGCTGCACCCGTCCGACATCGCCGAGATCATCTCGCAGCTCGACCAGCATCACGTCCAGGAAGTGCTCGAGACGCTCGACGACGAAGCCGCCGCCGAGACCATCGGCGAGGTCAGCCCCGACCTGCAGGTGCAGCTACTCGAGGGTATGGAGCCCGAGCGCGCCGCGGACATCCTCGAGGAAATGGACCCCGACGACGCCGCCGACGTCCTGGGCGACATGGCGCCGCACAAGGCGCACGACCTGCTCAGCCGCATGGAGCCGGACGAAGCCGACGACGTGCGCGAGCTCCTCGAATACGACGAGGAGACCGCGGGCGGGCTGATGACGAATGAGGCGGTCACCGTGCCGGCCACCGTGACGGCGGCGGAGGCGATGGCCATGGTGCGGACGCAGGCGGCGGAGATGGAAAACGTGTATTCGGTGTATGTCGTCGACGACAACGAGGTGCTGCTTGGCGAGCTCTCGCTGCGTGAGCTGATCGTCGCCGACCCGGACACGCCGATCGGCCGTGTCATGCATCGCGAGCTGATCCGTGGTCGGCTGGCCGACACCGACGAAGAGGTGGCGCGGCTGATCGCCAAGTACAACCTGCTGGCGCTGCCGATCGTCGACGACATCGGCCACCTGCGCGGCATCGTGACCGTCGACGACGCGATGGACGTCATCCTGCCCGACGACTGGAAAACGCGCATCCCACGCGTGTACGCCAAGGCCTAGCGACGGGAGGCGCGGCGCTTGGCCTCGAGCAGCCGCCCCGACGTTGATGGCTCCGGCGTCGGCGCACGGCCGGGCTCACCCCGTGCACGGCCCGACACCAGGCCGACCCGCGTGGCCGACTCCGCCCCAGGCGACACGGGCGCGATAAACGTCCGCGTCACCGACCCCGGACGCTCGTCCACATAGCCCAGCCGCCGCCGCACCGCGGTGTATCCCGCGTGGAGCTCGGGCCCCGAAATGCGCACACGGCGAATGCCCACATCCGCCACCAGCAGCATCGCCGCCAGCAGCAGCAGAACCGGCCACAGCGGCTGTGGCGCCCCGACCGCTGGCAGCGTGTGCGCGAACGCGTCGCCAGGATCGGTGATCACACCGCCGCCCGTATGACGCGCAATGGACTGCAGCAGACTCTGGTCGGTGTCGGTCAGCCCGTATTCCGGGGAGTACGGCACGACGAACCCGCTCGACTCGACCGCCTGCTCGCCGGTGGTCGGATCATCTTGCGTCGCCGTCAGTGTATAGACGCCGTCACTCTGCACGGGCACGCTGGCCTCGTAGCGCCCGGGCGCGACCTGCGGCAGCTGGACCGTGCTCTGCGCGCCAGTCGGATCCACGATCACCGCTTGTGTGGGCTGAAAATTCAGGTAGTGGCGATCGGCCTGGTCGGAGCCGGTTTGCGCGTCGAGCGTAATCCGCGCCTGGCTGCCGTCGATGCTGACCGAGACCTGCCGATTCGGATCCTCCGGTGGCCGATCGACGCGTTTGACGAGCTGCGCCCAGAACTTGCTGAAGTCGGGCCAGTCGAGCCAGTTGGCGGACCAGACGTTGGTCGCATCCGACGTCCAGGCCATCACCCGTCCCAGGCCGTACTGCCACTCGGACAGCACCGGGTCCAGCTCCCGCGAGGCGAGCAGCACCGTACTTTGCGGTTTGGGCGTCGTCGCGACGTAGCCCTTGAGTGGCGGCGCATTACTCAAATCGATGCCCTGCGTGGCCGGGTCGCTACTCACCACCAGCGGGGTGAAGTCCTCTTCGACGATGGCGGCCCGCTGCACCTGCTGGGTCTCTTTGACCAGCAACTGCGGCAGATCGAACGGGTCGTTGCCGTCGTAGTACCGACCGTGCATCAGCTGCGCCAGTTCCTGCAGGAGGTTGGTGTCGGCGTCCGAGCCGATGCCGACTGTGCTGACGGTGACCTGCGCCGCGTCCATCTGGGCCGCCAGGTCCTCGTAGGGTCCGCGCGGGGCCTCGCCGTCGGTCAGCAGAATGATGTGTTTGACTTTGGCATCCAGCGGCGCCAGCGTATCGAACGCTTCCTTGAGCGCCGGATAGATCTCGGTTCCACCGCCTGGCTGCATGCGCCCGATGGCGTCTTCGACCGGGGTCAGGTCGTTGGCGAAGGTGGGGCGGATCATCCACTGGTTGTGGTCGTCGAACGCCAGAATGCCAATCTGGTCGTACTCGCCGAGTTGCTCGACGGCCGCCAACGCGGCCTCTTTGGCCAGGTCCATCTTGGAGGCGCCGCCTGGACCGCCACCCATCGAGCCTGAGACGTCCATGACCAGGATCATCGCCACGCTGGTCGATAGACTCTTGCCGCGCAGATCCATGCGCACCGGCAGCATGTCTTCGAGCGGCGTCCGCGCGTAGCCGCCAGGGCCGAAGGCTTTGTCGCCGCCCACCACGAGCAGACCGCCGCCATGGTCACGGACGTAGCTCTTCAACGCGTTCATGCGATCGACAGGCAGGCTGTCGGCGGGCACGTCGACCAGGATCGTGCTGGCGTAGCTCAACAGGTTGTCGCTGTCCAGTGCGCCGCCGTCGGGCGAGGTCACGTCGACGTCGATCCCCATCGCGCGCAACGCGTCGGTCAGATAGCTACCCTCACCCGACGTGCCCTCGACGACCAGGACCCTGGGCGGTCCCTGGACGATGACATACGCACCGGCGCTGTTGTTCTGAGCGAGCGTGTCCTGGTCGGCCTGGAGTTGCACCCGCAGAACGTGGTGCCCGTTACCGAGTGGGTCGACCGGCAACACGAAGCGACTCGTTCCGGGCTCGACCGTGACGTTTTGGGTACTGGCCAGGCTGCCGTCCACCAGCAGGTACAGGCTGGCGGTGGTCGTCACGTTGGACTCCACCTCCGCACTGACCGAAAACCGCTCGCCTTCCCGCAGCTGGTTTGGCGCGTCGAGCCCGTGGATGAGCACCTCGGGTCCGCGTTGGGAGTCCAGCGGCATGGCCAGCACCTGCACTCCGGCCGCGGCGGCCAGGGCGGCGGCGGTGTCCGCCTTTTCCTGATTTTCCTGCCCATCCGACACCAGCACCAGGCGACGCGCGGCCGCGGGCGGCAGCACCGCCAGTCCGGCGCGGACCGCGGCGGCAATGTCCGTCGAGCCTGGATCGACATTGGATGATGGACTCAGTCGCGGCGGGTCGGCGTCGGTCGACAACGCGCGGTCGACGGTCGGCTCACCCCCGAACGAGATAACCGCCGCCTGGTCCTGAGGCGCCTTGTGCGACAGGGCGTCGGCCAACCACTGCTCCTCGTCGGCCTGCATCGCCGGAGTGATACTGTCGGAGCGGTCGAGCAGGAACGCCACCGCCAGGTCGTTCGCGGGCAACTGCACGCGGGGTTCGGCCAGCACCGCGACCAGCAAGCTGACGATCATGACTCGCAGCACCAGCGAGGCGCGACGGCGAATGGGTGGCATGTACACCCGGCTCGTGCGCCACAGCGCGTACACGAGGCCGACGCACACCGGCAGCAACAGCAGGAGTAGCGGCCGATCGAATGCCAGACTCAAGACCGTACAGTCTAGTCGGCTCACCTGAGGTGGGGCGAGGTACGCTGAGTACGTGACGCAACTGGGTTGGCTTCGCTTGTTCCGCGGGTTAGTGGTTGTAGCGTTGAGCGGGTCGGTGTTGGCGGGCGCGGCGGCTCAGAGTGCGGCAGCGCAGAGTCTGCCTGGCGCCGGTTGGTCGCCAGCCACGGGCGCGCTCGGCGACGACACCTATCAGGGGTTCGTCGATCATCCCAGCGCGGGTCAAACGCTCCAGGCGGGAGCCCCGTTCCAGGTGAGCGGCTGGGTCGTCGACACCACGGCTCAGGGCTGGTCAGGCATCGACGACGTCCAGGTCATGCTGGGCGGCCAGACGCTGGGGCACCTGAGTGTGGGACAGAGTCGGCCGGACGTCGCCTCACTTCTCAACAACCCGTACTACGCCAATTCGGGCTTCAGCGGCACGATCTCCAGTCCGCTGCCAACCGGCAGTCAGACGCTGACCGTCGTCGCGCACACCCCCGACAAAGGCTCGTGGTCCAAACAGGTTCCGGTGACCGTGACGGGTTCGGCGCAAGGCGCACTGCTCCTGGTGCCGGCGGCCGCGGCCGAGGGTCTGATCCTGAAGGTCATCTCGCCTACCACGAGCGACGTGATCCCATCGCGTACGAGCGCGGCGATTTACGGGGTCGCATACGACACGCGCACGCGGCCTGAGCTCGGGACCGGCGTCGACCGTGTGTCCGCGTATCTGGATGGTCCACGTGGTACGGCGGGGAGTCAGAGTCTGGGTGACGCCACCTGGAATGGTGACAATTGGTCGATCACCTGGGATCCGACAAAGTTCGACAGCGTCAAGCACCACGTCCTGTGGGTCTATGCGCACTCCACCGTCACTGGCGAGGAGGTGCTCTTCCAGGAGGAGATCAACCTCAGCTGAGCTCAGATACGGAGCTCAGTCACTGATCCGGCCCGGACCGTGACGCGCGGCGTCCCCGCGCACCAGACCTCGTAGTCGCCGGCTGGAAGCTCCGGATAGGTCGCCGCGTAAAAGATGCGTCCGTTCACGCTGCGCTCCAGGACCGCGGAGTGGACTCGCCTGGCGCCGCTGTCGGCGCCAAGCAGGCTCACTTCGATTTCGTGGGTATGCTGATCAGCCGGGGTGTACAGGACCAGCGCCCCGACGTCGTCGCCGATGTCGAGCACGACGGATTCCGTGTGACGCCGCGTCCAGTAACTGGCTTCGTGATGTGTATGCGGATGGCTCATGGCTACGAGCTCGGCGTGTCGAACCCGTCCAGCGGCGTGCCGAGGTACGGGAAGGCGTGCATGTAGCGATCCATCACGTCCGGGTTCGTGATGCCCTGGCTGACCACAGTCGCCGCGCCGTCGGGAGTAAACGACTTGTCGACCAGCGGAATGGTGGCGCCGGCGATCGCCCGAATCTCGATGGTCACGACGTCGTCCGAGACCCGGCGTCCATTCGGATACCCCGCCACATCGCCCGCCAGCAGACCGAGCATGCTTGGATTGCCGGAGGGCGGGATCGCGAGATTCAGCCGCAGCATGTCGGCCTGTGTCGCACCGGTGAATGTGGAAAAGCCAGGTACGACCGTGCTGGGGATGCCCGTCAACAGGATCGCTTCGAGGTCGACACGCTCTTTGGTGTACGCCGCGAGATTCTTGAATACCCCATTCGGGTACAGCACTGGCAGCAGGTGCGCCAGCTCCGGGTGCTTCACGTATTTGGAAAACAGCGGCCCGTCCTGGATCGGCTGCGTCCGGTTCCAGTGGTCTTTGTCACCCATTGGCACGATCACTTCGTTGAACAGGGGATTACCCAGGCGAGAGACCTGCACCCATG
>JAFAWJ010000876.1 GCA_019242065.1 Chloroflexota bacterium | reverse complement strand
CGACGGACCTTATTCCAGGACCTCGAGCGCGGCGCGCTGCAGCGGTCGCCAGCCACGCCGTACGAGTTCGCCAGTTGGAAATCTGGCACGACGTGCGGTCGACCGCTTCCCGACTCAAGGCCGGCCGAAGAGCCGCTCCAGCTCGTAGCCGATGACGAGCCACGACCAGACGAGCGCACAATTCAGGTGTGCGATCACCTGTTGCAGTCCGCGCTGGCGATGCTGCCGTGCAAACAACGCCAGGCGGTGACGCTCGCCTTTCTTGGCGACTCGAGCCACCAGGAGGTGGTGGCCGCACCCGACCTGCCCTTGGGAACGGCGAAAACGCGCCTCCGCAGCGGACTAGAGCGACTGCGCTGGCATCTCGCAGCGTCGCCCCGGCCAAGCCCCTGAGGACAAACCAGGTGAGGAAACTCGCGGTGTGGACAGGGCCGGTGAGTCGAAATAGCCTTGGGAGCATCCTGTGAGTGATGGACTTCGCGACCGCAGCTCCGCGTCGACACGAACGCCGACGCCGACCGATTCGGAGCTGCCGCTGGTTTCCTGCCTGTGCCCCACCTATGCGCGTCCGCGTGTCTTGCGCGAGACCATCTGGTGCTTTCTCCAACAGGATTACGCCAACGCCGAATTGATCGTCGTCAACGACCACCCCGCGCCCGTGTTTCTGGACCGTACGTACCCGAACATCCGCGTCTACAACTTGCCGCGGTTTGCCAGTCTGGGCGCCGTTCGCAACCACACGGTGGCGCTGGCGCGCGGCGACTACCTGCTGTTGTGGGACGACGACGACCTGTATTTGCCCTGGCGCATCCGCGCATCGATCGCCCAACTCGTGTCAGCGCCAGAGCGGTGGTACTTCAAGCCCCGCCGAACGGAGTGGTCGGCGGCCTGGCTGTCGGTCGACAACACCGACTACCGCATCGAGGCCAACGTGTTCCATTCGCAGCTGGCGATGCGGCGCGAAGGCTTCGACGCTGTGGGCGGCTATGACCTGTCCCTGAGCGTCGGCGAGGACTTCGATTTCGAGGACCGCACGCCGGCCGAGCGCTGGATCCACGCGCCGACGCGCGTCGACGAATTGATGTACGTGTATCGGTGGGGAAACGGCATCAACCACATCTCGGCGCTGGGAGAGGACCAGCCGGGAAAGCCAAGGGCGTGGAGAGTCCAGGAAGCGCGCAATCGCGGAGCGGGTGGCGGCCGCATTGTGCCGGGGTTCGATCGCGACTACTGGAAAGATCTGGTGCAAGCGGCGCGCCAGCTAGCGGGCATCGACCAGGTCGAAGTCGAGCGACTGGCAGAGCGTCTGCGGCCGTATCACGCCAACAAAGAAACCCCGGCGTAGCCGACGGGCGACCGTCTACCAGTCCATGTGGAAGTGCTGGCAGAACCACTCCGCGTCGCGCGTGCGCGTGCGCCGCATGGCGGCGCGTCGCTGCCAAACGTCGCTACGTTTGACCTCGGCGTAGGCGGCCGCGAACTCAGAGCTTCCTCCGAGCTTGCGAATCACCCGTTCGGCACGCTCACGCTCGAAGTGGCTGATAATCAACCGGAGCTGGTTGTAAAACACGGTCTGCCACGGGACGGCGTACGGGTGCGCCGGGCGGAAGACATGACTGACCTCGATCGAGGGCTCCAGCAGACAGCTATATCCATGTGTCCACAGGCGCAGGCACAGCTCAGCGTCTTCCGAGCCCCACACCACGATGCCGGAATCGAAGCCACCCAGGCTCGCGAACACGGAGCGTCGCAGTGCCAGACAAAAGGCCCCGAGCATCGGCACCGGGTAGGCGGAGGATCCGCGTTGGGGAAGCCAGCCCCAGGTCAGGGCCGCGTCGGACCATTCGGCGCCGAACCCCTTGCAGTTCGGCTGACCCGCCTCGACGACGACCGGGCCGACCGCGCCGACCGCGGCCGAATGGAGCAGCGCGAGCAGCGCGCCCATCCAGTCGGCGGGCACACTGATGTGTGCGTCGCAGAAGATCAGGGCGTCTCCACGAGCGTGCGCGGCACCGAAGTTGCGGGCACGTGCGGACCCAAGCCGTTCGGATGGATGGAGCACGGTGACGGGGAAGTGTCGATCGAGATCGCGCGTACTGCCGTCCGTCGAACCGTCGTCGACGACCAGGATCTCGCTGTTCGGCAGATGCGAGGCGGCGAGGCTGCGCAGCGTGCGTTCCAGGTTGGCGCCTTCGTTGTGGCTGGCGATGACGATCGTCGCCGAAGGCAGCCCACTGCCGGCTGCAGACGCGTGCGGAATGGTCGCCATCCGCTTCATTGTGAAGGGCGACGGCGACCTTGCCAACGTAAGCTGAAGCGGTGGCCGGCTGGTGTTCGGGGTTGCGCACGCGTATTCTCGACAACGCACGCCGTGGTTGGCGGCTGAGTTCCGACCGAGAGAGGAGTTGCATGGCAGACAAGGACGAATCCACACCCGCGACGCCGGCGTCAGATTCACCCGTCAAACCTGACGACGCCCCCAAAGCTGAGGAGCTCAGCGAAGACGAGCTCGACAAGATCGTCGGAGGCATAGGCGGCGTCAACGGCACGTCACGCTCCGGCAGCGGTAGCGTGACGCCACCTCCGACGGCACCCCCGCGACCGGGCGGCTGAGGCTCGCGCAACCCGCGGCAGCGGTGCTCTCCAGGTTATTCAAAACCCGATGCGGAGCTCGGTCTATCTGTTCGGTGAGCTGGATGACGCGGACGTCGACTGGTTTGTATCCGTCGGCGTACGTCGCGTTCTGCAGCCTGGGACGACGCTGCTGACGGAAGGCACGCCGGCAAGCGATCTGTTCATCGTGCTGGATGGCACGCTGGCGGCCACCGCTGGTAGCAGCGAACACGAGCTGGCGCGACTGGTACGCGGCGACGTCGCGGGCGAGATTTCGTTCGTCGACGGTCGCCCGCCGTCGGCGACCGTGCGGGCGGTCGATCAGGCGGTCGTGCTTGCCCTGCCACGCGGCGTGCTCACCGACCGACTCACGCGCGACGGGCGCTTCGCGGCACGCTTTTACAAAACGCTGGCAACGTTGTTGGCCGAGCGTCTGCGGGTCTCGAATCGAAGGGCCGCCGACGGCACGCTGCAACTCGACGAAGACACGTTCGACGTCGACGAGGTAGCGCCGGATACGCTGGACGCGCTGTTTCTCGCTGGCCGGCGCTTCGAGCGGCTGTTGCGGCAGGTCGCCATTCCTTCGTGACGCGGGCCGCTCCCGAGCGCGCGGCACCGTCGTCCGTGGCGCAGTCGGCGCGGCCTGCTTCACCCGAGGCGCTGGATGAGCCGCTCGTTCTGCTCCAGGTGCGTCCCTGGGCCGCGCTCTTGGCGAGTCTGAGCGCACTCTGGAACACGCTGCGCGCCTGGCGATCCGATCGGCGCGTGCGCACGCCGACGGTGCTCCAGATGGAGGTCACCGAGTGCGGCGCGGCGTCACTGGCGATGATGCTGGCGTACTACGGCCGCCGCATTGCGCTCGAAGAGCTGCGGGTGAGCTGCGGCGTGACGCGCGATGGCAGCAAAGCCAGCAATCTGGTGCGCGCCGCCCGCGGCTATGGCTTGCTGGCCAAGGGTTACATGAAGGAGGCAGCCGAGCTCCGCGAGCTGCCCCTGCCGCTGATCGCGTTCTGGTCCTTCACTCACTTTCTGGTGGTAGAAGGCTTTGGAAGCCACAGCGTGTATCTGAATGACCCGGCGGCCGGACGTCGCGAAGTCAGCTGGACCGACTTCGCGGCGGCCTACAGCGGTGTGGCGCTGGTGATGCTGCCGGGTCCAGACTTCAGCATCGGCGGGCCAGTCCGCAGCCTGTCGGCATCGCTTCGGCGTCGCCTGGTTCAGTTCGAGTGGCTGCTGGCGGCAGGTGTGGTCGTGAGCATACTGCTGCTCGCGCCTGGACTGGGCGCGCCGCTTCTGGCGCAGACGTTCATCGACCAGGTGCTGGTGCAGCAGCGGGTCGATCAGATTCGAGTGATCCTGCTCGGAGTGGCAGCCGCCGTGTTGGCACGGGGCGTTCTCACCTGGCTGCGCACCGGAGTGCTGGAGCGGCTCGAGGCGGGTCTGACTCGGCGATCGAGCTACGCGTTCGTCGCGCATGCACTGCGCTTGCCTATGGAGTTCTATGCGCAACGCTACGCGGGTGACATCAGCGCGCGCGTGGCGATCAACGAGCGGGTCGCGCAATTGCTGTCGGGCGAGCTGGCTGGCAGCGCGCTGAGCGCTTCGGTGGTGGTCGCCTTCGCGATCTTGATGGCGCGCTACGACGCGCGTCTGACGCTGGTCACCCTCGGCGTGGCGACGTTGAACCTCGCCGTTTTCCGCGTCAGCGCTCGTCAGCGTGCGGACGCCCACCGCGCGCTGGCGCACGAGCGCGGTAAGTTGATGGGTGCGGCGTTCGCCACGCTCGAAAGCATCGAAACGATCAAAGCCAACGGCGCGGAGTCGGCCAGTTTCGTACGCTGGGCGGGCTACCAGGCGCGCGCGCTGAACGCCGCGCAGGCAGTTGCCATGCCTGCCGCGCTACTCGGCACTGCGCCGGGGTTGCTGGCGGCGCTCAACCTGTGCGTCGTGCTCGGGATTGGCGCGGCGCTGGTGATCGAGGGCGAGCTAACGCCGGGCATGCTGATCGCGCTACAGGCCTTGATGTTCGGCCTGCTGGCGCCGATCAACCAGCTGGTCGGCCTGGGCAGTAGTGCGCACGAAGTCGAAGGGGAGCTGCAGCGGCTGGACGACGTCATGGACGCGCCGGCGGACACGCAGGTCGAATCGCTCGATGGTGCGAGCGACACGCCGATGGACATGGTCGGAACCGCAGAGGGCGCCGCGCCGGGTGCGACCCTCGAGCTACGCGGCGTCAGCTTCGGTTACAACCGCGTCTCCGAGCCGCTCGTGGTCGACGTGAGCTTTGGCGTCGAGGCGGGCGGACGCGCGGCGCTGGTGGGCGGCTCGGGCAGCGGCAAGTCGACCATCGCGCGACTCGTTTGCGGACTCTATCAGCCCTGGTCGGGCATGGTGCTGATTGACGGTCAGCCACGCGCAGCGCTGCCGCGAGCGCGGCTCGCCACCACCCTCGCCTCCGTCGACCAGGAGGTGCACCTCTTCGCGGGCAGCGTGCTTGACAACCTCACCCTCTGGGACGCGAGCGTTCCGTTCGAGCACGTCGTCGCCGCGGCGCGTGATGCTGCCATCCACGACGACATAATCGCTCGGCTGGGTGGGTATCAGGCGCTGCTCGACGAGGGCGGGCGCGACCTCAGCGGAGGACAGCGCCAACGGCTCGAGATCGCGCGCGCGCTCGTTCGCAACCCACGCGTGCTGGTGCTCGACGAAGCCACCAGCGCCCTGGACGCCGCGACCGAACAGCGCGTCATGGAAAACCTCCGTCAGCGTGGATGCACGACGCTGCTGGTCGCGCATCGACTGAGCACCGTCCGCGACGTGGACGAGATCCTGGTTTTCGAGGACGGCCGGGTGGTGCAGCGCGGAACGCACGGTGAGCTCGTCCAGTCTCCAGGACGCTATCGCGAGCTGTACACCGCCGAGCCCACGCCTCTACCCGACGCGGACGACGATGCCAGCGGGCTCGAGGCCACGCTCGACTTTGCGCTGGAAGGGTCCGCGTCGAGCCGTATCGACAACGGCGCGGCGCTGCGACGCGCCTTTGGCGCTGTCGCGAATGCCATGCACGCGACGATGAGCGCGTGCGAAGCATCTGAGCCGTTGCTGGACCAGTTGACCGATGCGGCACACCTCAGTCCGCGACCCGTGCGACTGCGCGCTGGCTGGTGGCGACAGGATCTCGGCCCGCTGCTTGGCTTTCAGACGGACGGCGAAGATCCGCTCGCGCTTCTACCTTCTGGACGTGGGGGCTATCGGAGAGACGACACTGGTGAGCAGGTGACCGCGTCGGCGGCGGATGGGATAGCGCCGGCTGCCGTGGCCTTTTATCCACGCCTGCCCGCCCGGCCCGTTCGCGATCGTGAGCTGATACGTTTCGGGCTCCGTCAGGCGGAGCGGGACGTGGCAGGGGTGCTGGTGCTCGGAGTGCTCGGTGGTCTGCTCACGCTCGTCCCGCCACTGGCCATTGGGTACCTCTTCGGCGAAAGCATTCCGTCGGCGCAGTTGGATAGCGTGCTGCTGCTGGTCACGGCGCTCGGTGTGGCGTTCGTCACGCTGTCAACGGTCGAGCTGCTCCAGCGGCTCGTGCTCGCGCGCGTGGCAACCCACGCTGATGCTCGCCTGCAGGCAGCGCTGTGGGAACGCTTGCTCACGCTGCCGACGCGCTTCTTCCGCGGCATGACCGCGGGTGACCTGGGAGAGCGCGCAATGGGCGTCGCGACCATTCACCACATGCTGTCCGAGGTGCTCGCCGCAGGGGTGCTCGCCATCGCTATCGCCAGCTTCAACCTGGCCTTGCTCTGGACCATCGACCGGGTGCTCGCCGCCGCCGCATGTGCCATGGTGGGGGCCTTCCTCCTCCTGACGCTGATCGCCACGCGGTTCGAGCTTGGCCGTCGACGCGTGGTCAGCGACTTGCGCGGGCGCGGGGCGGGCATCGTCGTCCAGTTGCTGCGCGGCCTTGCACGCTTGCGGGTGGCGGCAGCCGAGCATCGGGCGCTGCGTCGCTGGGCGCTCGACTTCGATGCAACGCAAGCGGTGCTGTACCGCGCGGATCCGCGGCGCTTTGGATTGGTGGTCAGCGACACCGTGTTTCCGCTGCTTGCCACGCTAGTGCTGTATGCGCTGGCCACGCGCGGCGGGACACCGCAGCTCAGCGCGAGCACCTTCATCGCCTTTTCGACCGCCTTTGCCGCCGTGCTCGCCGGCGTGTATGCCGTCAACCGCATCGCGACGGCCATGGTCGATGTGGTGCCCGCGTACGAGCGCATCACCCCCATCTTGCGCGCGACACCCGAAGGAGGAGCGTCACGCCGAGCGCCACGCCGCTTGGCCGGCGAGCTAAGCCTGCGGCATGTCAGCTTCCGCTATGCGGCCGGTGGACCCCTCGTACTCGACGACCTCTCGCTGGACATACGCGCAGGAGAGTGCGTGGCGCTGGTGGGCGCCTCAGGCTCTGGTAAGTCAACCGTGTTGAGATTGTTACTGGGGTTCGAGTCGCCCGACGCGGGTTGTGTCTGCTACGACGGCAACAATCTGCGCGAGCTTGACGTACGCGCTGTCCGTCGCCAGCTCGGGGTGGTGCTCCAGAACGGTTTGGTGATGCCTGGCTCTATTCTCGACAATATCATCGGTGCGACCGGCCTGAGCCTGGCTGATGCGTGGCATGCGGCCGAACAAGCCGGATTCGCGAGCGACATTCGACGGCTGCCCATGGGCATGTACACGGTCGTCTCGGAGGGTGGCGCCACCTTTTCGGGAGGCCAGCGGCAGCGCTTGTTGATTGCTCGCGCGCTGGCGCGTCGTCCGTCGGTGCTGCTGTTCGACGAAGCGACAAGTGCGCTCGACAATGCCACGCAGGCCGACGTGCAGCGTCACTTGCAAACGCTGGAAGTCACGCGTCTGATCGTCGCCCATCGCTTGAGCACGATCGCACAGGCCGACCAGATCATCGTGCTCGAGCAAGGTCGTATCGTGCAGCGGGGCAGCTACGCCGAGCTGAGCTTGGTGCCGGGCGTGTTCCGCAGCCTGGCCGAACGCCAGATGCTGGGAGCGGACGAGCCGAAGCGGCGGTCCGAGATCACATAGACTGTCCCGCCGTGCGCGAAAGAGCCGACGTGTTGGACCAGCTCACGGGTCGGACACTGGTCATCGACGTTCGCAACTGTCAGCTCTACCCGGAGCGCGGCATCGCGCGCTACGTACAGCAGCTCGCGCTGCACATGGCCCGCATCGCACCCGGCCTGCACCTGCGATTCCTGTACGCAGCGGGATGGGGTCGGCCAATCCACCATGCCGAGCTGCGCAGCATCGGCCGGATCAGCATTTATCCCCAGGTTCCAGCGCCCGTCGACGCCTACCTGATAGGCAACTTCGGGCTGCCAAGCATGGACTCGGAGCGCGATCCCGCGCACCATCTGGTGCCCGACAGCATCCGCACGCTCCAGCCCGCCTTGCTGGGCATCCTGCACGATTTCATCCCCGGGCTATTCGCGGAGACGTACCTGTTCGACGAGAATCTGCGGTCGGACTGGGCCGCCCGCTTGCAGATTGCGCGTGAGTGCGACCATCTTTTCGCCAATAGCGCGACCACCTGCCGCGACGGGATCGAGCGGTTCGGTCTGCAACGGGAGCGCATCACCACGATCTTCGGCGCGATCGACACGGCGTTCTGGCTGCACGCGCTAGCGACGGATCCGATACCGGTAGACCGCCCGAGCCTCTCGGGAGGTCAGTACTACCTGTACGTCGGCGGAGATGACTGGCGAAAAAACGTGGAGGGACTGCTGCGCGCGTATGCGCTCGCCCGGCAGCGGCCTGGCGTCCAGCCACTGCCGGCGCTGGTCATCGTGGGCGGCCTCCAGCCGGACAGCCGGGCCAGGCTGGACTCGCTCGCTGCCTCTTTCCAATTGCGACCCGGAGTCGACGTGGTGCTCACCGGCAATGTGAGCGACCTCGAGCTCCGCGGGCTCGTCTCGAATGCGCTGGCGAGCGTGTTCCCCTCGCTTTACGAAGGATTGGGCATGCCAATCCTGGAGAGCTACGCCCGCGGCCGAGCGGTCTTTGGCTCCAACACGTCGGCCGTCGCCGAGGTGATCGCGCCTGAATGTCGCTTCGATTCCTGGTCGATCGACGCGATGGCGGACATGCTGGTCCGCATTCCAGCCGAACCGGCGCTGCACGTGACATCACTCCAGTTTGGCGAGCAGGTACTGGCAGGTATGAGCTGGGCCGCGTCAGCCGAACGCCTGCTGCGTACGCTGGCTCGTGTCCTGGGCGCGCATACCGCCAGCCCTCACACGTGATGCGTCGTTTGCGAGGAAGCTAGAAGGCTCGCGGTGGCGCCGTCGGCGGCGGGGTATTGCTTCCAGTTCCACTAGACACCTTGCCATTGCTGCCGCCAATGCCCCCGACGATCTCGTCGAGCTCGGCCTCGGTCAACTCGTCAGCATCGATCTTTGTTCCTGGTTTTACGGCCTCGGCCTTGTCATCGGGCTTCGCCTCACCGGCCGACGCCGGCTTCGGAGCTTCGCTTTCCGCCATGTGTCCCGTGTCTCCTTCCCGCTTGTTGGACTACGCCGAAACAAACTGCAGCAGCGGCTCGACCGGGTCGAACGCCGCAAGCCATCACCGATCGTATGCCCGCGGCCCCGCCGCTGTCGAACTGTACGTTGCTCCCACGCCACTGCGAGGGCGACCGGTTCGAGCCAGACGCGCATATCGCGAGGGCCGTCGCGGACGTAGACAGCTTCTGATGAAATTCTTAGCCGCCGACGTCGTCTGAGCTGGAGAACTGTCGTAAGAAGAGCCTGGTCACGTGATCAGCGGCGACGTTGCCACCGGGGTGAATCCCGCGAAAATAGTCTGCCTGCCAGCCGCGCTTTGCGGCCTCAGGCGGCTTGTCTACGCCTGCCAACCACTTTGAGCGGCTATCCAGCCATTCCCCGTAGTGCTGCTGGAGCTGCGGATCGCTGGCCAGATCGCGATGCTCCGGGCGCCACGTTTCGAGCTCGTGCCGGCGCTGCGGAAAGAGCATGCAGATCGGTTCATCGACGTCGAACTCCACCGAATGCCCTGGACGCGTCAGCATCCAATTCATGGTGAAAGGTGACACCGCCCAATCGGCCTCGACAATGCCGTCTAGCGCAACCGCTCCGTCTTTGGGCCAATTGGCTGGTCCGCGCACGTAGAGGTCATAACCCGGAGCAGTGCGAAACAGGAACGGGATCATCCATGAGACGATGCCGTGCCCGAAATGGCTCACCGCGGGAAAGGGCTCATCACCCTTCAAGTATTCAAACGTCATCCCCGAAGCCGTTTGCCCACCGTCCCACGTCATGCGGACCTTGTGCTGGCTCAGCAAGAACCATCCGGACTGGTTGGCCACCAGCATGGGCAAACAGCGAGTTGCGAAACGATGATCGGTTTGGTCGATCCAGGCGCGTGACGCGGTCGCTGGAACAATGCGCATTGAAAGCGTGGGCCACACCTGGTACGCGATGAGGGATTTCCCTGAGTCTGCATCCACCTCGTTCACTGCTGAAACCTCCATCCAACTCGGCGGATATGAGTGTCGCTGAAACTCGACACGATTGGGAATGAGCTAGCGCACAGGCAATCGGCAGGGTCTGAGCTGCGTCGCCATCATCGTCCGGTGGCGGCGTGCTCGCCGACCCGACACCGCCTTAGGCACGAGTACCAGCGGCTCCCGCAAACTCTTTGACCACATCGACAGCGACCATGCGGCGCCGATCCCCATGTCCGGGCGGAGACGACGCCCATGATGAGATCAGCTCTCGAAAACTCAACGTCGTGACCCGCGCGCGACGTGTCCTACTACGAATCGGTACCACCATTCTTCTCGTCTTCGGTGAGTTGCTCGCCCAGCAGTCGCCAGAGTCGCGCTGCTTGACGGGCCGGCAGCGTCCGACTGATCCGCGTGTCGCGGTCTCTTACGTTGGCGTTGCGGAGTCCGCGGAACGACAGGCGCACGCTGTTGGCGATGGCAAGCCGCTGGACGACGGGTTCCCGACTGGACGACGTCGATGTCCTGCACTGGCCAATCATCGCGTACGATTGGCCTGAGTGGGGAAACGGGTCCCAAGCCGCGGGCGACAACGGCTCCTAGTCTGTATCGATTGTGGATTGCTGAAAAATCTTGAGGAGTTTGTGCGCATCAAGGGCGGCGGTCTACGCCTGGTACGGCCGGTGTCGCATCTGCCGAAATCGGCGAGCTCGAGAGCGCTATCACTCGTCACCTGAGATCCGGGCCGCGGAAATTGCCCGAGTAGCTGGAACGAGCGACTTCGACGAGAGCGGCTCCAGGTCCATAGCGAGATCTGCGCCGTCCCGAACGAGCGCCTGCTCAGCGAGTCTCAGGTGCCGCGGCCATTGCCATCGGGCCGTCCACCGCTCCGCGCCCTGGAAAGCTGGTGTTGGAGCTAATCTTCGAGATCGCCTGGTCCAAGCAGCCGCGAAAACGGTGATTGAGCCAATCTTCGAAGCCGACTTCTGAGACAGTTCGTACGGATTCCGACCGAAGCGCGGTGCTCACCAAGCCGGTGAGCAACTGCGTCAGGGCGTCAATCACGGTGCCAACTGGATCGTGGAGCTTGACATCGAAGCGTTCTATGACCGCATCGATCACGACCTGCTCTTGAGGCTTGTTGAGAAGCGCGTCTGCGACCGACGGATGCTCAAGCTACTGCGGCAGTGGCTGAAGGGCTGGCGTCCTGGACGATGGGGAACTGCTTCCCAGTGATTAGGGCGTCCCGCAGGGTGGGGTGGTCACGCCTCCGGCAATGTTGCAAAACGGCTTCCCGAGTTCTCGATAAGGATCCGAGGGTCGCGGTTGCGGCCTGCGTATGGAGATGGGTTTCAGGGCGCTCCCTTGCGCTGTGACGGACCAACGGCGCCGGCGACGGTG
>JAFAWJ010000775.1 GCA_019242065.1 Chloroflexota bacterium | reverse complement strand
ACGGCCATCGGCGCCGCCCGCGGTCGCGCCACCGAGTCCGCCCGACCCGACCGACTGATCGACGATCCCTTCGCGGCGCGCTTCGTCGACGCTGCCGGCGCGGCGGCCCAGCCACCCAGCAACGTCGACGGCGTGGATGCCCGGCCGCTCATCGACGCGTACGTCGGCATGCGCAGCCGCTTTTTCGACGACACGCTCCTGGAGGCGGTCGGCGCTGGCCTGCGTCAGGTGGTGGTGCTCGGCGCCGGCCTGGATACGCGTGCGTTCCGACTGGTGTGGCCCACCGGCACGCGATTGTTCGAGGTGGACGTCCGTGACGTGTTTGCCTTCAAAGAGCCGGTGCTGCAGGATTCAGGCGCATGCGCGCGCTGTGCACGCGTTATCGTGCCCGAGGACCTGCGCGATGACTGGCCCCAGGCTATGTGCGCCGTGGGCTTTGTGGCTAACCAGCCCACCGCCTGGCTGGTCGAGGGCCTGCTGATGTACCTGGAGGAAGCCGATCGCGATCAACTGCTGGCCCGCGTGAGCCGCTTGTCCGCGGATCGGAGCCGAATGGCGCTGGAGCCGCCCGGTTGGACCATTCCGCACCACCTGGCACCTTCGGGGACGATGGGGCACATGGACCAGGAGTTGGTCGGCAAGTTGGCGACGGCCGGCGAAGCCGCGCGGGTGGACGCATCCGTGGACGATCCAGTGGCCTGGCTGGCCGGTTACGGCTGGCGGGCGCAGGTGTACCCCGCGGCCGAGCGGTTCGCGGCGTACGGGCGGCCGATCCCCGAGCCCCTGCAGCAATTGCGGCGCTTCCTCGCAACCGCGGAGCGCGACACGGCTTCGGGCGGCCGATAAGCAACGCTCAGGGCAACGTCGGCGGCAGGCCGAAATGGCGGAACAGGCTGGTCTCCATGAAGCGCGTCAGGCCCGACAATCGGCTGGCTGTCAGGGTGAGCACAATGAGACCGGCGGCGGACGCGCGGGTGCCGTGGGCGTCCTGCAGGTAGATGGCGAACGCCGGCTGTGAGTTGGCGCGGACGGGTACGAGTCGGTAGGCACGGAGTCCGCGCCACGCGGCGCTCGCGCGCAGGAAGTCGCCGATCGCCTGCGGGCCCACGTAGGCGTGCGGGAACGGTGGCATCGTCAGCCGCGCGTCCTCGGTCAACAGCAAGAGGAGCTGGTCGATGTCGTCGTGCTCGAAGGCGTCGGCAAAGCGGCTCGCAAGCGCGCGTTCGTCCTCCGAGCCTGGCAGGGGAGCCTGGAGGCGGTTGGCGGCAGGTAACCGGCTCGCAAGCGTTTGGCGGGCACGCTGGAGGGCACCTTTGACCGAGCCCGGCGTGGTTTCCAGCATGCGAGCAATCGCTTCGGCGCGGAAGCCGAGGACGTCGCGGAGGATGATGACCGCACGCTGGCGAGGCGGCAGGTACAGCAGCGCGGTGACGAAGGCCAGCTCGACCGATTCTCTGACCTCGTAGCGCGCCTCGGGATTCGCGGAGGCATCCGTCAAATTGTCGAGCAGGGCATCCGGGTATGGCTCGAGCAACGGCGGCTCCATCGACAGCGTCGGCGGTGGCGGAGCGAACGGTGGCGAGCCAGGGCTCCGCGCGTGACGCGGCCGACGGCTGCGCTCGCGCAACACGTTCAGACACCGGTTCGTCGCGATCTGGTACAGCCAGCTGCGAACGGACGAGCGACCCTCGAAACTGTCGAAGCCGCGCCAGGCGGCCAATAGCGTCTCCTGCAGCGTATCTTCGGCGTCCTGGACTGAGCCGAGCATGCGGTAGCAGTGAAGCTGCAGCGCACGCTGGTGGGGGTCGGTCAGGTCGCGGAACGCCTGCTCGTTGCGGGCACGCGTCTGGGTTAGCCCGGGGCGCTGCATGCTGTCGCATTCAAGCCGAAAAGGCTCGGTGCGTTCCATTTGTGACCGTTGCGGTGTCTGAATAGGCAAAAAGTGTGTCAGGAGCAGGACGCAATGGATACGACGACGAACAGTCTGGGCCGACGGACCAGTACCGCACGCGCGATCGCCGACCTCGAGGATGGGCTCATCCTGGCCTGTGTCGAACTCGCGGCCACGCCTGAACGGGTGTTCCAGGCACTGACTTCGGATCAGATCTGCACGTGGTGGGTGCGACCGGGCGTCTTCGACACTCGCGAGTGGGCCGCCGAGATGCGCCCTGGTGGCCGCTGGCGCGCCGCGGGCATTGGCGGAGGACAGCCGTATGCGCTCGAGGGTGAGTTCGTCGAAATCAGTTCGCCCCGCAAACTGGTGCAAACCTGGCGCACTGGTGCAGATCCGGCCGTGACGACATTCACCTTCCACCTGGAGCCGCTCGACGGTGGCACGCACGTCACACTGTGCCACGTGGGTTTCAGCGTGCCGCGCGTCTGCGGCGCAACGGGCATCGGATGGGAAACCAGCTTTGTGGCGCTGGAGGCGATGTTTGCCAGGGACTGAGCCGCGTGCGCTGCGTCGAGATTGGTAGCGTCAGGGTGTGGCGGCGACGCCGACCGGTCGCCGGATCCAGCCGCCCTGCTGCAGGTAGGCTGCCAGAGCTTGCGCGGCGACCTGGTGACCGGTCGCCGAGAAGTGCGTGTCCTGTCGCAAATAGAGCTCTGCGCGATCTGGCCGCTGGCGGAACATGGGCAGAAGGTCCAGAACGGGGAGTCCAAGCGCTTGCGCCTGGAGGTCCAACTGCTGCTGGGGACGATTCAGTCGACTTCGTCGTCGGTGAATCTGAAATCCGCCATGGTCCTGGCATGCATCTCGTCGTCAAACTGTGCCATCTGCGGAATGGCCATGACGATCGTTGGCGCTCCGGCGTTCGACGCGGTGGAGCGGATGTCCGCGAGATACTCGCCGAAGAGCGGCCACGCGACGTCGAGCCAGTACGTGCGAGGTGGATCGCGCAACAGGGTCCACTCGAAGCTGGACACGTTCAGCCGCTTCAAGTCCTTGCTGCGCGGAGTGGCGCCGGGGCGGTGGTGACCTCCGGATCGACAGGTTCGCCGAAGAAGTGTCCGAGAAGCATGGAGTCCGAGCGCGCCCCGTCCCAGATGACGTGCGCATTGGAGCGGAACATCGCGACGGACAATGGTGACGGTGTCGGGCTGGTCGAGGCCTGGACGTACGGAAGCGTCCCGGCGGAGAATTGCCGACGGCCTGGGGCAGCGGATCACCTGGAATCCACGGCACCGGCGCTGCCACGGCGGGCAGACCGTTGCGCGGGAACCAGGTGCCGCTCTCGTCGAGTAGCTCGGCGGCGGCCGGACCCCAGGTCACACCCTTGGGGTGTTCGGGAGCATCGGCGATGTTGTTGCCGACAAAGACGGAAACGACGACCAGGTCGGGTTGCATCCACTGGACGTTGTCGCGCAGCACACCCGCCTGGCAGTCGGTGCCGCATCCGCCGATGCCAGCGTTGATCACGCGGACGTTGGTATACCCACTGGCGTGAAGCTCCTCGTCGAGGAGGCTGGTGTAGTTCTGGCCGTAGGGCACCTGGCCGCCGGCCGTATAGCTGTCGCCGAGGACGACGATCCGGAACTCGCCGGGAGGTTTGGTCGATGGCACGTCGGGACCGACGAAGCCGCGGCTATTGGTGCGTAGCACCTGGTCGTATTCGGGTGAGCGCAAGCGAACGCACAGGT
>JAFAWJ010001133.1 GCA_019242065.1 Chloroflexota bacterium | reverse complement strand
GCGCCTTCGACGAAGAACAGCACGCCGGACTCGAGTTGCTGCGCTCGCTCTCAGCCGGCCAGCGCGAACGAGCCGTACTGTTCGGGTCGATGCTGTCAAAGCACCTGCCCCCAGAGCGGCGCCATCCAACCGAGGGACGCATGCGCGCTGGCGCGTTCAGCGACAACACGATCATGCCGTACGAAGGCATCCGTGCTGACGAGTTGACTCCCGGCCAGCGCGAGCTGCTGATGCAGCTGATCGGCACCTACGTCAGCATGCTTCCCAGCGGTCACGACGACGTGCGCCGACGTGAAATCGAAGCGCACCTGGATCGAACCCACTTCGCATGGATTGGCGGGACCCACGACGCCGGACCGTTCTTTTACAAAGTCCAGAGTCCAGTGCTCCTGGTCGAGTTCGACCATCACCGGGGCGTGTTTCTGGATAACGACGAACCCGAAGGCTTCCACGCCCATTCCGTGGTGCGCACGCCGAACGGCAACGACTATGGCCGAGACCTGCTGCGACAGCACTACGCCCGACACGCCCACTGACGCGTGACGACACCTCCGCTGACGCTAACAGCCGCCGTTTCACCCCGCGGTGGAGCGAAACCGCTTCTGGATGGCGAGATTGCCATGGACGGCCTGGCACTCCAGCACATCCAGGTCGAGCCGCAGATCGCCGCGTTTCGCCGAATGGTGCGCGACCTGGAGTTCGACGTGTGCGAGCTGGCGCCGAGCACCTACCTGTGTGCTCGCGCCTTCGCCGACGAGTTCACCGCCATCCCCGTGTCACTGGCGCGCGGTTTTCACCACCACTCGATCGTCTGCAACGCGGAATCGAACATCCAGCGTCCGAAGGACCTCGAAGGCAAGAAGTTCGGCGTGCGAGCTTACACCGTGACGACGGCGGTCTGGGCGCGCGGCATACTCCAGTCCGAGTATGACGTCGACCCATCCACGATCACGTGGTACACCGACGACCAGGAGCACGTTCGGGCCTGGGCTCCGCCGGCGAACGTGGTGCAGCTTCCGGCGGGACACAGTCTGGCCGAGATGATCGCGGCGGGCCAACTGGACGCCGCGCTCAGCGGCGCGGCTGGCATCGGTCGAAGTGGTCCGCCGACCGCGAACTGGGAAGCCGCCGCCGAAAAGGCGGCCGCCGCGCCGGCTGTGGAGCAGGTGCCGCTCTTTCCCAACGCCGCGGCCCTGGAGCGAGCGTGGTATCAACGGACCAGGATCTATCCGATCCACGGCATCATCGTGATCAAGAATTCCATTCTGAAGCAGCACTCGTGGGTTGCGCCCGAGCTGCTGCGCGCGTTTCAAGCCTCCAAGGAGCTCCAGCTGAAGCGACTGGACGAACGCGGCGCGCAGGCCGCCGACGATCGGATGCTACTCGAGGCACGTGCGCTCATCGGTGCGCGTGATCCGCTGCCATTTGGACTGGAGCAGAATCGTCCGACCTTCGAGGCGCTGATCGAGTACGCCTACCAGCAGAAGATCATCCCGTCGCGCCCCACGCCGGAATCGGTGCTGGCGCCCAACGCACTCGATCTCTAGCGATCCCGCCGACGGTCTTCGGCGTATTGTCGCCGCGGCGATCGCGCAGCTCGGCGATCGCTACCGGCGAGCTGAGCGCGCTCCTCGATATGTGCGAGCACCTCGCGCATTTCGGTGAAGACCCGGGCCTGTTCCCGTTCCGATCGCTGGAGAGCCAGTGAGGACAGCACAAAGAACGTGAAGTCCAGCACCAGTGTGACCACCGCCAGCACCAGAGCGGTGACCGCCAGATAGTCCTTGACCGACGGCCCAGGTTGACTGTTCACCGGCTACTGGCGGACATGATAGTGTCGGCGGCCTTACGGAGCGCCGCCCGGGCCGCCCGGCCCTGGACCACCGCCGCCAAGAATGCTCGTCGTACCTGACGACGTAGAACTCGAGCGTGTGCTCGTCGTGGATTTCGTCGTACCCGTCACCACCACGTCGCCGGCGTTGACACCGGAAACAATCTGCGTGTTGGTGCCGTCAGTAAGACCGGTCTGGACCGTGATCGGAGTCGTCACACCGTCCTGGATCACCGTCAGGCTGGTCTGACCTCCAGCCGTCGACAACGCGGAGTTGGGTACGACGACCGTATTGTCAGCCTCCTGTGTCACGATCGTGACCGTGGCAGTCATCCCCGGCAGGAACTGGACACTGCTCGGATCAGTAGTAATCAGCACCGTGTAGGTGACCACGTTTGAGCTGGTGGTGCCCGCCGGTTCGATGGCGGCGACCGTGCCGGTGAACGTCTGGTTCGGATACGCCGTGAGCGTGAACGTCACGCGCTGGCCGACCTGGACCTTACTGATATCGGCTTCACTGACAGTCGCGCCGATCTGCGGGGTGCTGAGGTCCGCCAGCGTAATAAAGCCGCTGGTGGTACTGGTGCTGGTGGTCGTCGCGCTGCTGGTGCTGCTGGTGACTCCACCACTGATCCATTGACCGACCGCCCCGTCGAGACTCTCGACGACGCCGTCCGTCGGTGCCGTGAGGACCGCGGCGGCGAGATTATTCTGGGCAGTCTGGAGCGCCGTCTGCGCGTTGGCGACCTGTGCCGCCGCGGAGTCGATGTCCGCCTGGGTGTACAGCGTGTCGCTCTGGGCCGCGGTGGCCTGCTGCGATTGCAGGGCCGCCTGGGACGAGCCCACGCTATTCTGCGCGGTCTGCACCGTCCCGTTTTGCGATGCCTGGGTGGACTGCAAGCTGTCGTTGGCTTTGTCGAGAGCCGCCTGATCCTGCGCCACCGTCGTCTGGGCAGACTGGACGCTGGCCGCCTGCTTCGCCTGGTCGCTGCCGAGCGCGTCCTGGGCCGACAGCACACTGCTCAGCGCCTGGTTCAGCGTCGCTTTGGCCGACTCGAGACCTTGCTGGTTGGTCGCCTGGGCGGCGGACAGCGCGGCCTTGGCCGTGTTCAGCGTGCTCTGCGCGCTGGTGACCTGGCTCTGGCTGCTCTGCAGCGTGGCCTGGTTCTTGGCAGCGTCCGAGGCCTGGCTGGCCTGAGCAGTCTTCAGCGCGCCCTGCGCTGACGTGAGAGAGGATTGTGCGGAGACCAGGCTGGACTGATTCTTGGCCTGGTCCGACGTGAGCGCCGCCTGCGCGGTTTTGACCGCATTCTGAGCGGTCGTCACGTCGGCCTGCGCGTTGGCGACCGTCTGGTCGTTCTGGGCTGAGGTGAGCGTCTGCTGCGCCTGGCTCGCGGCAACGCTGGCGGATGTCGAGGTCACCGCCGATCTGGCTTCGGTGACCTGCTTGGCGGCCACCGTATTACTGGCGCCGGCGACGGTGTCCGCGTTGGCCAGCGCCGTCTGCACATTGGACAGATTCTGTTGGGCGTTCTGCACCGCCACCTGGTCGGCCTGCGCCGCCGTAGTGATTTCGGCTTGAGCCGCCGCAAACGCCGCCTGCGCCTGCGCCAGGTTCTGCTGGGCATTCTGCACCGCCACGGCATCGGCCTGATTGGCGGTATCGGCACTCTGCTGCGCGGCGCTCAGCGCCGCGTTGGCGTCGTCCTGGGCTTTCTGCGCGTTCTGGACCGCAACCGTGTCCTGGTCGAGCGCGGCCTGTACCTCACCCCAGTTGGCCTGGAAGGTCTGAAGCTGGTCGTTGTACGCCTGTTGGTCATTGCTGAGCGTCGTTTGATCCGCCTGCAGCGCGGCATCCGACTGCGCCTGCGCGCTGGTCGCGGCCGCCAGCGCGGCGTTCAGGGTCACCTGCGCGGTCGAGACGTCCGCCTGTGCGGCGACCACCGTTGAATTGGCGTTTGCCACCGAGGCGGCCAGGCTTTTCTGGGCGCCGGTCAGCGTCGTCTGGGCGGCATCGACCTGCGCTTGCGCGGCCGCGACTGCCTCGGGCGTCGCGCCGGCGAGGATCTTGTTGAGATTGGCCTGCTGTTGATTCAGCGTGGCTTGCGCCTGGTCGACGGCGGCCTGGAGGTCGGAGGTGTCCTCTCTGGCCAGAACCTGGCCGACGGTGACCGACTGGCCCACGGCGATGTCGACCTCGGCCAGCTTGCCAGAGCTCTTGAAGGTGAGCGGGACGCTCGCGACCGTGGTGATTGGTCCGGTCGCGCTGACGGTCTGCTGGACCGAGCCCTGAGTTGCCTGGGCGGTTTGATATGTGGGCGCGGATGTGCGGTGGGCGAACGGATTGCCCAGGACCACTACGTACAGGATCGTGAACGCCAGAATGACCGCCAGTCCGAATAGCGCCAGGCGAAACGGAAAGCGGTTCGGTGTCCACGTACGTGAATGCGGAGCGGTCTGGGCCATCTAGTGGTCTCCCTGGATGTCGGTTGTTGGAGACAACATGCACGTCGACCCTTGGATGAAACTGAGACACGTTCACACACCGGCCCTCGTTCAACCGCGACCGCCGCGGTTTCAGTTCACTCGGAGGCTCTCAGTGTGAGGCGCGCGTGTCTCGCCACTCCATCAGGTACCTGACGGCTGCCACCAGCACCAGGCCGGCGGGGAGGCCAGGCTGGCCCCAGGCCAGTGAGGAGCCAATGACGATCGCGGACAGGGCGGCAATGAGGAGCAGCCAGTGGAACCACGCCAGCGTCCGCCAGCGACGCTGGCGGATGGTGACGCCGTGGTCCATCGCCGACGTCCGAAAACTAAATCCGCAGGCGCACGTATCGGCGTCTTCGTCGTTGCTCTGGCCACACAGGGGACACTGCATGAGATGACTGGCGTCGCGACTACCACCGTAGCGTACCGAACGCGTGTGGCCGGTGCCGGTCCGGCGGGTCTGGCCACCGCGGCGAGCCTGCAGCGACCCGGGATGGGTTCGATCGTGCTGGATCAGGGGCAGGCGCCGGCGCCGACGCGCACGCCCCGCGCTACCCCTCGCGAACCGACGTCGTCAACTACCTGGAGGCGTATTGCCGTGCGTTCGGATTGGAGCCCCGCTTTGGCCAACGTGTCCAACGCGTGCATCCCGACACGAGCGGTGCGTGGTGCTGCGAGACCGCTCCCGCGCATACATCGCTAGGCAATCGCGGTCTGGACGGCCAGACTGCCGACCCGGCGTGCGCGACACCACGACGGCCCTGCTCAGCCGGATGATCATTGGCACGCTGCCCGATGGCTTGCGTCGGCCGCATATTGGCCCGATCGTCGCCATCGAGCGCGAGCGTCGCATTCCACTCCTGGATATCGGCACCGCCCCCCAGGTGGCCGCGGCCATCGCCGCGCGCCGATCGGCGACGCCCGGCCCGGTTCATGCGTAGGCGAGGGGCAGAGATTCGATGTGATGGAGTCGGCCTTGGATCGCAACCAGCTCGCAGAGCTCATGAATGAAGACCTCGGCACCGAGTATCGGTCGATCGTGCAATACAACCAGCATCTGGCGACGCTGAAGGGTCTGGAAGTGCAGAGCCTGTTGGGGGAGCTCAAGCAGCACCTCGGACAAGAGCTCAACCACGCCATGATTCTCGCGGAGCAGATCGATTTTCTGGGCGGCGTCCCGACCGTTCACGTGCCGCCGATCCCCAGCATTACTGAGACGAAAGCCGCGCTGCGGCTCGATCTGGAACTCGAAGAGCAGCAGCTCGAGCGGTATCGCGAGCGCATCCAGCAGGCCCAGGATCTGGGCTTACCAGACGTCGCCGAAGCCTTGCGACCGCTGCTGGAGCAGACGCAAGAGCACGTCCGCGACCTGCGCACCGCGCTCGGGCACTGACAGCTGTCCGCGTCGGGATTCGGCGCTTCGCCAACCAGCCTCGGGGCTCACGACGGCGGCCAGTCGGCGTGACCCGCGAGCGCCTTCAGACACACGCGTCGGTAGTCAGCGTTCACCCGCGAGCGGCCTCGGGCTCGCCGCGGCGGTACTCGGCGGTGATCGCGTCCAGCTGCGCTCGCAAGTCCTCGGCAAACGGCATACCCACCGCCGCCAGCGTTTCGTCCAGCTGCTCGGGTTTGCTCGCACCGACGATGGGCGCGGTGACTGCCGGCTGATTGAGCACCCACGCAACCGCCAGTCGCGCCAGCGGCACGCCAGCATCCGCCGCGACCCCGCGCAACTGATCGACAGAGTCGAACTGGCGCTGGTGCCAGTAGCGCTGCTGATAGTTCTGCGCAGCGGTCCCCAGCGTGAACCGCGTACCCGGCGTCGGCGGTCCGCCGCCATCGTGCTTGCCGCTCAGGAATCCACCCGCAATCGGGTTATAACTGATCACACCGATGCCTTCCTCGAGGCATAACGGAAAGAGGTCGCGCTCGAACTCGCGGTACAGCAGGTTGTACCTCGGCTGGACACAGTCGAAGCGCGCCAGGCTCCTGGTCTCACTCCGACCAATCGCCCGCGCAACGCGGAACGCCACCCAGTTCGAGCAGCCGATGTAGCGCACCTTGCCGGACCGCACCAGGCTATCCAGCGCTTCGAGCATCTCGTCGATCGGCGTTTCCGGATCGTAGCCGTGCAGCTGGTACAGGTCGATCCAGTCCGTTTGCAGACGCCGCAGCGACTGATCGACCGCGTCGAGAATGTGGCGACGGCTCGCGCCGCGGTCCCACGGGTTCGGGCCCATCGCGCCGAGACATTTGGTCGCAACGACAAAGTTCTGGCGTCGGCCGTGCAGCCAGCGGCCCAGAATCTCCTCCGTCCGGCCACGCGTGGTCAGGTCACCACCCACCGGGTACACGTCGGCGGAATCGAGAAACGTGACGCCAGCGTTGGCGGCGCGATCGAGAATGACGAACGACTGCTCTTCGGAGCACTGCAACCCGAAGGTCATCGTGCCAAGGCAGATGCGCGAAACGTGTAGCCCGGTGCGACCCAGACGCCTGAATTCCATACGTCTGTGCATCGTACGAGCCCCGAGCGAGTCGACAAGCCAGCGACGAAGAGGCTACCGTACGAGAACGCGGGGCGAGGCATGGCATGCGGTTGAGCAGACGCAGATTCATTCGGACGTCGGGACTGGTCATGGCACTGGGCACCCCGCTGCTGGCGGCGTGCGGCACCACCTCCCTACCGTTTGCTCCAACCGCCGCGCAGGTAGCGCCCACGAGTGGCACCTTGGCAACTGCCGCCGCGCCAATCCAGATGCCCACGTACGCGCCGTCCACGATTGCCGTCGCTCCCGACCTTCCCGGCGATGACAAGGTCGAAGCCGGTTACTTCTCGTTTCCAAAGCAGCTGGTCAAGACGGTGACTGACCCGCCGATTACCTCCGGGGCCGCCGTCAACGTCATGACGTGGAACGTCACCGGACCCATTGCTCCGCTGGAGTCCAATACCGCCTGGCAAGAGCTCAATCGGCAACTGGGCGGCACGATCAACCTGGTCAACAATGTCTCGAACTCGGATTACCGCACCAAGTTGGCGGCGGTCGTCGCCGGCGGCGACCTGCCCGATACGATCTATATTCCGGCCACACCCGGCGGCCAGAGCGCACCATTTGCGCAGTTTCCCGATTTTCTGGACCGGTCCGCCGCCGATCTGACGCCGTATCTGAGCGGCGACGCCGTCAAGGAGTTCCCGAACCTGGCCGCCATCCCAACTCGCGCCTGGACCAGCGTCACCTATCACAACAAGCTGTACGGGGTGCCCGTCGCGTTTCCCCTGGTGCCGGGCAGCGTGCTGTGGGTCCACCAGGAGATGCTCGGTTCGAACGGATTGTCACATCCGAAAAGCACTGACGACTTCAAGAATCTGCTGATAGCGCTCAGGAACCCGGACACCGGCGTGTACGGGATCGGCGGCTCAGTCCAGGGAGCGGAGACGACCAGCGGAGCGTTCGATCTCGGCCTGTACCAGATGTATTTTTATGCCCCGAACAACTGGAAGTTGGACTCCAGTGGAAACCTGACGCGCAGCTTCGAAACCGACCAGTACCGGGCAGCTGTCGGCTACGCGCGCGACCTGGTCTCCACCGGCCTGTACCACCCCGATTCGCCGACCTACAACCAGGTGAGCGTGCGGACGAACTTTGTCGGACGCAAATTCGCCTTCATCAACAGCGGCTGGCTGGCCGCGGCCATGCAGTACTGGAAAGGCGCGCTGTCGCAGAATCCGCCGGGCACCCTGGGCATCGTGACACCCTTCGGCAACGACGGTGGGGCCGGCAGCTTTTACACCGGCACGCAACTGTTCGGCTGGAGTTTGATCAAAAAGGCGCCCGAGGCACGGGTCAAAGAGCTGCTGCGGTTCTTCAATTTCCTGGCCGCCCCGTTTGGAAGCGAAGAATACCTTCTCGTCAACTACGGTGTCGCGGGCAAGGACTTCAATTTCGACGACCAGGGCAATCCGGTGCTGACCGCGAGCGGCACCGCCAACGTGAACTCGCTCTGGACGTACGTCGTCCAGCCGCCGCAGGTGTATTACAACGCCGCGAGACCCAGAGACTTTGCCACCCTGATGCAGGCAGGTGCGAAGGCGATGGTTGCCGTCGGCGTCGACGATCCGGCCGCGACACTATATTCAGAAACACATGCGGCCAAAGGCTCGATCGTGAATGAGAACTTTTTGTCGGCGGTGGGGGATATCATCGCCAGCCGCAGGCCGCTCAGCGACTATGACGGCCTGGTCAGCGACTGGCGGACGGGCGGCGGGAACCAGATCCGCACCGAGTTCGAGCACGCCCTGGCCGCGCGGCATCCGTGATACAAGCAACGCAAAGGAGGTCCGAGCCGCCAGATGCTAAGCCGAGACGAAAACGAGCTCCTCACTCGAGTGGGGCCAGGCACGCCAACCGGCGAGTTGTTCCGCCGCTTCTGGCTGCCCGTGCTCCTCAGCGAAGAGCTGCCCCGCGCCGATAGTGATCCGCTGCGCGTCCGTATCCTGGGCGAAGACCTGATCGCCTTTCGCGACACGCAAGGCCAGGTCGGCCTGGTACACAACAACTGCCCGCATCGCGGCGCCTCGCTGTTCTTCGGTCGCAACGAAGAAGGTGGCCTGCGCTGCGTCTACCACGGCTGGAAATTCGACGCCTCTGGCGCGTGCGTGGATATGCCCAACGAGCTCGCCGAATCGGACTTCAAGTCCAAGGTCAAAGCCGTGGCCTACCCAACGAACGAGCGTGGCGGACTGGTCTGGGCATATATGGGCCCACCCGAGCACCGCCCCGCGCCGCCGGACCTCGAATTCACCCAGGTGCCCGACAGCCACCACTACGTCACCAAGTACCCGCTCGACTGCAACTACATGCAGGGCATGGAAGGCGAGCTGGACTCCAGCCACGTGTCGTTTCTGCACAGCACGCTCAAGCCGGATCAGAACCGGCTGAACAACCGCGTCCTCGGTCAGAACCTGCTGGAGCTGACGGCGCGCGACGGTCACCCGCGGTTTACCGTCGTCGACAGCGACGCCGGACTGGTGATTGGCGCCAGCCGCGAAGTGGGTGACGGCACCCTGTACTGGCGGATCACGCAGTGGCTCATGCCCTGCTACACGCTGGTGCCGGGCGACCCGAATGGCACGCTGCTGTGTCAGATCCGGATACCAATCGACGACGAGCATCACTGGTTGTTCCGCTTGCGGTGGAACGCCTTCCGACCGCTGCCGGACGACGAGGTGCGTATCTACCGGCAGGGCGGCGGCTTCTACGCGACGCAGATCCCCGGTTCGTACCAGACGCTCGCCAACAGCAGCAATGACTACCTGATCGATCGGCAGAAGCAGAAGACGGTCAACTACTCTGGCCTCGAGAGCGTGCCAATCGAGGATACGGCCATGATGGAGAGCATGGGACCGATCTACGATCGTGGCCAGGAGCACCTGGGCAGCAGCGACGTGGCGGTGATCAGCACGCGGCGCCGATTGATGAAGCTCGCCACCGATTTGCGAGAGGGTGTCGAGCCGTTCGCCGCGTCGCACCCGGAGCTCTACCGCGTGCGCTCGGCCGTCAAAGTCCTGGCGCGCGAGGTGCCGTTCCTGGAGGGCGCCAGCGAACTGCTGCTCTCACGCACGGGCGCCTGATCGCTAGTTCAAGGTGCAAACCCAGCGGCGGCCATCCGCGAGGCTGACCACCGCGCTGTCATCACGTCTTCCGCTGAGGGGTCCCCTCAGCGAGAAACAGCACGATGTCAACATGTCTTCTCCAGAAGGAACCCTCCGGGGGAAACTCCACAGCGTGTACACGTCTTCCCCAGAGGGGACCCCCTGGGGAACTACATTTCAAACCTGACAGGATCCAATCGGTGGTAACTGCGCGGCGGGAATCGTCGACAGGATGTTTTCCTGCTGCCCGGTGACTTTGTAGATGTACACCGGCGAGGCGCCCTGGTGATCGCTCGCCGACATCTGGATGCCGCCGTACGGGAAATCCGGACCCATCTGGGTATTCAGCGTCTCCATGGCCGAGATCAGCTTCTGGCTATCGTCGCGGCCCGTAAAGTTGGAGGCGAGCATCGCCGTTTTGAGCGCCTCGATCGCCGCGTACGCCGGGTAGCCACTCTGGCCCGCCACCACTTTGTCGGTTCCGCCGACCTTACCGGCCATCTCGGGTTCCTTCGCGGCCATGTCTTTGAACGCCGCGTCGAACTGCTGCGCAAACGCATTGTCGGCAGGCGCATCCGAAAGCTCCGCCGACGCGTTGACGGTGCCGTCCAGCGTCGCCGGATACACGCCACCGTAGTGCTCCTTCGTGCCCCCGCCGACGATCGGCAGACGCCCGTTGAGACCGAACTGCAGAATGATGCTGTCGACGTGC
>JAFAWJ010001090.1 GCA_019242065.1 Chloroflexota bacterium | reverse complement strand
GTTAGCACCCAGCGGTGCATGCACCGCTGGGCAAGGTGGCGCATGCGCCACCTTGAGGAGTTCGCGCATGCGCGAACTCCCTCCAGAGTTAAAGATGGCGGAGGAGGGGGATGAGCTCGCGGCCGTACTCGATGGCGTCGGTATACGGCGTGAAGCCGCGGATCAGGAGGGTGTCGCAGCCGAGGTCGACGTAGCGCAGCAGGGCTTCGGCGACTTGCTCGGGCGTGCCCACCAGGGCGGTGGAGTTGCCCGCGGCGCCGGTGATGGCGGCGACCTTCGTGAACAGGCGCTCGTCGTGCACTTCGGACTCGGCGGCAGCGGCCAGCAGACGCGCCGAGCCGACCGAGGACGAGTCACGCCGGCCGCGTGCGCCGAGGAAGCGCGCCCGCTGGGCCGCCGCCTGACTAGCGATCTCTTCAGCGCGCGCCCAGGCCGCGGCCTCGGTCGGCGCGATGATCGGCCGCACCGACACGCTGAAGCGCAGTGTGCGCCCAAAGCGCGCTGCCGCGGCGCGCACGGCGTGGATGCGCCCCCGCGCGTCGGCCAGCGGCTCACCCCACAGCATGTACACGTCGGCGTACTCCGCACCGACGTCCACCGCGAGCGAGCTTGCGCCGCCGAAATACAACGGGATGCCGATCTCAGTCGCGGGACGCACGGGCAGTGAGGCGCCCTCGACGTGGTAGAAGTCGCCCTCGAAGTCCAGCGGCGCGGCGCCGTCGAATAATTCGCGCAGGATGTGGAGATACTCGGCCGTCCGCTGGTAGCGGCGATCGTGCGGCAGAAAATCGCCGTCGCGCCGCTGATCGGCTTCGTCGCCGCCGGTGATGATGTGCAGGGCCAGGCGTCCACCGCCGACCAGGTGGTCGAAGCTGACGGCCTGTCGTGCCGTGAGGCTGGGTGCCACGAAGCCGGGCCGATGCGCCAGCAACAGCTTCACCCGAGACGTGGCGCGGGCCACGTGGTTGGCGACCTGCCAGCCGTCAGCCCAGTAGGTGCCGTAGCCGATCAGCACGCGGTCGAACCCGGCGTCCTCGTGCGCCTGGGCGAAGCGCGCCGTGAACTCCGGGTCGATCAGCGGACCCTGCGCTGGCAGGATCTCCGACGCCTCCTGGGTGGCGATCATGCCGATGATCTCGATGTTCCGCCTGGCGTCAGCCATCCACGGTAGGCTATCGCGTATGGCCGTTGCGCATCTCGAGGTCACCAGCCGTCGCCCATTTCCCTTCGACTACGAGCGGATAGACGGCCTGCTGCACTTCGCCGTCGACCCCGCTCAGCCCGCCAACGCCCGCATCGTCGACCTCGACAAAGCGCCGCGTGATGCCGAAGGCCGCGTCCGGTTCTCGGCGGACTTCGTGCTGCTTCAGCCGGCTGATGCTCGTCAGAGCAACCGACGCCTGCTGGCGTACGTCGTCAATCGCGGTTTGCGTGTGAGCGTGCCGTTCAACCACGGCGCATCGCGGTCGACGTCACTGCCGCCCACGGACGACATCGACGCAGGCGACGGCTTTTTGATGCGGCGCGGGTGGTCGGTCGCCATGTGCGGCTGGCAGTGGGACGTCGAGCGCCAGCCCGGACTGATGGGCCTCAATGCTCCCCAGGCACGCGGCGCGGATGGTCAGCCACTGCGCGGGCGAGTCGCGGTTGCCTTCCAGCCCAACGAAGCCCACGCGTTCCAACGACTGGCGCACTGGCCGCTGCACCCACGACCCGGTGCCCAGGCCTTTTACCATCAGCCGTACCCGGCCGCCGACCTCCACGAGGCTGAGGCCCAGCTTACGGTTGCGGACAGCCGCAGCGGCCCGACCACGGTGATTCCTCGCGAACGCTGGCGCTTCGCCCGCGAACAGGACGGCAGGCCCGTGGCCGACGACGGCTACGTATGGCTCGACGGCGGCTTCGAGGCCGGCCGCTGGTACGAGGTGACGTACACGACGCGGATCTGCCCGGTGGTAGGCACGGGTCTCCTCGCGACGCGCGATTCGGTGGCCTGGCTGCGTCACGCCAATCCCGTCGGTCACCCGATCGACTTCACGTATGGACACGGTCGCTCGCAGTGTGGGCGCTTCTTGCGCCAGTTCCTCTACGAGGGCCTCAACCTGGACGAAGATGGCCGCCAGGTCTTCGACGGACTGCTTCCCGACGTCGCGGGTGCCCGCCGCGGCGAATTCAATCAGCGCTACGGGCAGCCGTCCGAAACCAGTCCTACCGGCGCTGGGGGTCTCTTCCCGTTTACCGCGGACGAGCAGACCGATCCGATCACCGGCAACACCGATGGGTTGCTGCGGCGTCAGCGTCAGCTGGGTGGCGTGCCGAAGATCTTCACCACCAATACGTCGTCAGAGTACTGGCGCTCCGACTGCTCGCTGATCCATACCGACCTGGCCGGGACGCACGACGTCGAGCCGCCCGCCGAGGAGCGCATCTACATGGTTGCCGGTCACCAGCACGGCAGCGAGGGGCCACCGCTGGTGAACAACGCCACGGGCATTGGTGCGCGGGGCGCCAACAACTTCAACTTCGTGGACGGCATCGCCGCGCTGCGCGCGTTTCTGATCAACCTGGATCGCTGGGTGTCCGAAGGGATCGAGCCGCCGCCGAGCGCGTTTCCGCGGCTGGCGGACGGGACCGCGGCGACCCGCGAGTCGGTGTTGGCGGCCATGTCGTCGATACCGGGGTTGACAGTGCTCGACGTATCGGTACTGCCGCGTTTGCAGCAACTCGAGCTGGGACCCGAGGCCGACCAGGGCATTCTTCGCTTGCCCGCGGTGACGGGTGATGCGTATCCGAGCTTCGCCTCGGCGGTGGACGGCGACGGCAACGAGGTGGCCGGCATTCGGGTGCCGGATGTGAGTGTGCCGGTGGCGACGCATACGGGCTGGGTGGCGCGCGATCCGGCGACCGGCGGCGACCGGCAGTTGCTGGATATGAAGGGGGCGAGTGTGCCGTTCGCGGTGACCGCCAGTGAGCGGCAGGCGCGGGGCGACCCGCGGCCGGCAATTGGCGAGCGGTATCGGGATCGGGACGAGTACGTGGCGCGAGTGTGGGCCGCGGCCCAGGCGCTGGCGGAGGCCGGGTATATCGTGGCCGAGGACGTCGACGTCGCCGCCGGCCTGGCCGCGGAGCGCTACGACGTGGTGGTGCCCAGCCTCGTGCCTCGCTAAGGGCAGTGATCCGCTCGCCGCGACCTGGCGTATAGCCCTCGGGGACCGGGAGACACGAGTCCGTCTCCCGATCCACTCACCCGACAGGGAGCGGTAGTCCTGAATGTCGTCGCATCGCGAAGCGCCCGAAATTGCCAAGGACCCGGTCGCCGACAGCACCGACCTGTACGCCTTCGTCAGTCCGGACCAGCCGGACACGGTGACCCTCATCGCCAACTACGTGCCGCTCGAGGGGCCGGCGGGTGGTCCAAACTTCTACGAGTTCGGGGAGGACGTCCTGTACCAGATCCTGGTCGACAACGACGGGGACGGCAAACCCGACATCGTCTTCGCCTTCACGTTCCACAACGAGGTCCGCAACGAAGACACGTTTCTGTACAACACCGGACAGATCACCAGCCTCGACAGTCCGAACTGGAACCGACGTCAGTTCTATGACGTCACGCGTATCGACATCGCCTCGGGTCGTCAGACGGTATTGGGCAGGCACCTGCCGAGTCCGCCCAACAACGTCGGTCCCCGCTCGACGCCCAATTACGCCGCGCTCGCCAGCGCCGCGATTCAGAATGTGCCAGGTGGCGGCAAAGTCTTCGCCGGTCAGCGGAGGGAAGGCTTCTACGTCGACCTGGGCTCGATCTTCGATCTCGGCGCGCTGCGACCCGTCCAGAACCTGCACGTCATTCCCCTGCCGGCCGGTCCGGGGGTGGATGCGACCAAGGCGCTGAACGTCCACTCGATTGCACTGCAGTTGCCCATTACTCAGTTGACGGCCAACGGCAGCCGACCGACTGATCCGACCAAACCGTCGGCGAGCATTGGCGTGTACACCGCCGCGTTCCGCCGCAAGGCCACCGTGCTCGACGACGAGCACGACGTCGCCACCGGACCATGGGTGCAGGTCTCTCGCCTGGGTAATCCCCTGTTCAACGAAGTGATCGTGCCAATGGGTGACAAAGACCACTGGAACCGGACGCAGCCGATCCAGGACGGGCCGCTCTTTTCAAAATACGTAAAGCACCCGGAACTGGCGAACCTGTTGCCAGTGCTGTACCCGAATGGGGTGTTCAAGAATCTCGCGGCGTACACGAAAGAGCGTGTCGACCTCGAAGCGATCCTGTTGACGGGCATCCCCAGCACGGTCGTACCTGGCTTTTCCACATTCACCGGTGCGACACAGGCCGACATGCTGCGGCTGAATCTCGCG
>JAFAWJ010001068.1 GCA_019242065.1 Chloroflexota bacterium | reverse complement strand
CCTCCTGGCGGTAGGTGTCCGGCTGCGGCTGGGGCATGGCGATCGTCGCGTAGTACTCGCGGAAGCGAACGCGGTCCTCGCCGCCGGCGCCCAGGCGGGGCGGATCGGCCGGCCGCCGCTCGTAACCTTCCAGGCGGTCGTAGATATACGTGTACCAGCCGAGCTTGCCGAACTCACCGTCGCTGACGACGTCGAGGCCGACCTGGACCTGCTGCTCGACGACCTCGCCGACGGCGCTGGCCAGCGTCGCTTTGACGGTGGCGTCGTCCAGAGGGTGGCCGCTGGCTCGGGCGGCAGTGAGCTCCACCACTTGCGGCGGCCGGATCAGACTGCCGACGTGCGTGGTCAAATAGCGCTCAGCACTGCGTTTCATGACGTGTCCCTCCTGGTTCGTACGGGTGTCGCGATACGTTCAAGAGAGTCGGCTCTGCGCGACGTGGGCAGAAGGCCGAAACTTCTAGCGCCGTAGTCTGACCGTGCTGGGATCAATGCCCAGTCGCGCGGCGCCGTATGGCTGGCCGCCGAAGTCGAAGACCATGCCGTCGCGATGCATGCACGCCTGCACGTCGCGATGCATGCGCTGCATCGGGTCGGTGACGAACAGCGCATGCCCGCCAGCCATATCGAACATGCGGTTGACCGCGCTCACCGCGAGCTTCATGCAATACGCCTTGTCGCGCCCATAGCGCGCCAGGTCCAGCGGAGTGATCGGCTCGTCGCGTTCGCCTCTGGTCTGAGCGTCATCGAAGTCAGCGTGCATGAGCGCGCGAGCGGCGTCCACCTCCGCCGAGGACTCCGCGATCTTTGCCTGGACCATGGGCGAGTCGGCCGCGCGAGCGCGACCGCGTGTACCAGTCAAGCGTGCCACCATCTCCTCGACGGCGCCCTCGGCCAGGCCGATCGCCGGCGCGACCAGGTCCCAGGCAAGCAAGGCACCCATCGGCACGGTGTAGCGCCGCTGGTGGTGAAACTCGCGCGGCGACCACGCGCTGGTGCTGTACATGTTGCCGCGACCGGCCAGAGTGCGGTGGGCGGGGACGAAGGCATCGTCGATCACCAGGTCTTTGCTGCCGGTGCCCTGGAGTCCGGAAACGTTCCAGGTGTCCTCCAGAATCCGCAAGTCGGAGCGCGGGATGATGGTGCCCATTGGACCGTCAGGCGAGTCGGTGACGGCAAACACGTACGCCGCGTGATCGCAACCGCTGGAGAATTGCCAGTGGCCGGAGACGCGATACCCTCCGGCGACCGGTTCCGCCCGCGACTCCAGCGCAAATCCAGCGGATGACGTGAGCACATCTGGACCGTTGGCGTAGACCTCCTCCTGCGCCTCCGGTGGGTAGTAGCCCACCCACCAGTTGTGGACACCCCACAGCGCAAAACACCACGACGTCGCACCGCAGGCGCGGCCGAACTCGATCGCGATGTCGTGCATCAGGTGGAACTCGACGTCGAGTCCTCCAAAGCGCACCGGCACGCCGACGCGATTGAGGTGAGTTGCCAGGATCTCGGCCACGGTCGTGTCTGGGACCCGACCGAGTCGCTCGGTCTCGAAGGCGCGCTCCGCGAGCGTCGGAAGCAGTTGCCGAGCTCGCGCGATCAGCTCGGACGCTTTGGTCGTCACGGGGCTGTCGGCCGCGGTCATCCCCACGCTCGCATTCTAGTGCCAGCGCGCGAGGGGTAGAATGTCCGCGTCACCCATCCAGGGAGGGACTTCAATGGCTGCCAAAGTCACTGGCCTCGGCCACGTCGGCCTGTACGTCGCCGACATGCCCACGATGCTCGACTTTTACACCAACGTTCTGGGTATGACGATCACCGACCGCGCGGACGAACGCATCGTGTTCCTCAGCGCGCGTCCCGGCCAGGAGCACCACGAGCTGGCCCTGGCCTCCGCCGCCGACCAGAAGACCGAGGCCGGCCAGGTCTCCTTCCACGTCGAGACGCTGCAGGACCTGAAGACGGTCTACCGCAGGGTGAAAGACTACGGGTGCAGCTTCGATCGGATCGTGAGCCATGGCATCGCCTTTGGCGCGTACTTCCGCGATCCGGAGGACAACAGGATCGAGATCTACTGGGCGACCGGTATCGACTACCCGCAACCCTTCGGTCAGCCGATCGACCTCGAGGCCTCCGACCAGGAGCTCTTGCAGTCCCTCGAAGACCTCGCGCCACACGAGGGCACGGGTCCGCACCTGTATGGCGAGGACGTTGGCAAACGCATCACGGTCCGCACTCAGGAGGCCCAGCGTGTCTAGCGTCAGCTCACTGGGGCACGTCGGCATCTCCGTCAGCGACATGGACACTATGCTGGACTTCTATACGGGTGTGCTCGGCCTGACGGTCACCGACGGGGGCGGCCCGGGCGCGCGCGTCGTCTTTTTGAGTGCCGACCCACAGCGTGAGCACCACGAGTTCGTGCTCGGCGCGCGGCCGGGCCACCACTCCAATGCCCAGCAGATTTCGTTCACCGTGGGTTCGCTCGACGACCTGCGCGACCTGTACCACGCGATTCGCGATCGTCCGGACTGCCGGATCGAGCGGGTGGTGAGCCACGGCATCGCCGTGGGGTGCTACTTCCGAGACCCAGAGGACAACCGCATCGAAGTGTATTGGCCGACCGACATGGATTACGTGCAGCCAGTGGGCGAGCCGGTCGACCTGGACCGCACCAACGCGGAAATACTGGGCCTGGTGCACGCGATGCCGCCGCTGGCCAGTGAGACCCCGCGCTATTACGGCGAGGACATGGGCAAGCGCATCGGAGTTCAGGCGTGAGGTGCGGCCCGGCCGCCCATTGAGTTTTTGGAGGGAACCCGCGCATGCGCGGGTTCCTCAAGGTGGCGCATGCGCCACCTTACCCAGCGGTGCATGCACCGCTGGGTGCACTCGTTTTGAGGGAGTCCGCGCATGCGCGGACTCCGCAGGGTAGCGCATGCGCCACCCTGACCAGCGGCACATGTGCCGCTGGTGTCCTACGGACGGGTCAGGGGGCTGCCGCCCCCCGCCGCCGCTCGCTGCGCTCACTCCCGCGGCGACCCCCCGCGTACGTGCTGGCCGCGACTGGCAACCCAGACACACTCAGAGACGAATCTGATTGCGCCTACGGGGGTTTGGGCAGCTCAGCGCGGCAGTGGGTTCGCCAATTACCCTGTAGTCACCTACTGCCTACATTACTACGTCGAGTCGATCAACACCTTCATACATTGATACAACGCGACACCACACCCTAGGGGGTCCCGCATGTCTGGTTGGAAGCCACTTTTCAGCGTTACGGTCGGCCTGTTGCTGCTGGTCGCGTGCTCGTCGCCCAGTGCGACGCCCCCGCCGACCACGGCACCCGCGGCGGCGCCGCCCACCGTCGCACCCGCCGCCTCGCCAGCCGCGCAGCCGTCAGTCGTCGCCCCGTCGCCTGCCGCGTCGCCGTCGGCAATTGCCGCGGCCTCGCCAGCGCCAGCCGCCAGTCCGGCCCTGGCCGCTTCGGCCGTCGCCTCGCCGTCGGCGGTTGCCGCCGGCGCCGCGGCGCCCACGGGACCCCCGGCGACCGGCGACATCACTGTCTTTGCTGCGGCGTCGTTGACCGACGTCTTCAACGCGATGGGCACCGCCTTTCAGCAGGCCAATCCGGGCGCGCAGGTGACCTTCAACTACGCCAGCTCGGGCACGCTGGCGACCCAGCTGGGGCAGGGCGCCAAAGCCGACGCCTTCGCCGCCGCCGATCAAACGACGATGAACAATGCCAAGAACGCGGGCGCGGTCACCGGTCCGGATCAGATCTTCGCCAGCAACTCGCTGATCATCATCGTCCCGAACAACAATCCGGCGCATATCACGGGCTTGAAGGACCTGGCGAATCCGGGCGTCAAGGTCGTCACCGCCGACACCAGCGTGCCGATCGGCCAGTACACCCAGACGATGCTGATGAAGGCCAGCCAGGATCCGAGCTTTGGCTCTGACTTCCAGGCCAACGTCCAGCAAAACGTCGTCTCGCAGCAGACTGACGATCGTCAGATCGTGGCTCAGGTGCAGTTGGGCGAAGCCGACGCGGCCGTCGTGTACGCCACCGACATCACGCCCAGTACCCAGGGCCAGCTGATGTCGATTCCCGTGCCGGACGCCTTCAACCTGGTGGTCGTCTATCCCATTGCGACGACCAGGGGTGACAACCCGAGCGGCGGCCAGGCGTGGGTCAACTTCGTGTTGTCGCCGGCGGGCCAGAACATCCTGAAGATGTGGAATTTCCTGCCGCCGCCCCCGGCCGCCGCGGGCGCGCCGACGTCCGGCAGCGCGAGCCCACCGCCGCCCGCCGCTGGCGGCGCACCCGCTGCTGGCGGTGCCCCGGCCGCTCCCGCCGCTGGCGCTGCCGCCGCCGCTAGTGGTGCCATGGCCGCTGCCACTGCTACCGCCGCGAACCCGGCTGCCGCCGCTACCACCGCGAACCCGGCTGCTGGCGCTGCCGCTGCCGCGAACCCGGCTGCCGCCGCTACCAGTGCCGCTGCCGCTGC
>JAFAWJ010000725.1 GCA_019242065.1 Chloroflexota bacterium | reverse complement strand
CTCCGAGCCGGCGTGCGTGCCGAGCTGGCACTGGGCGTCATCGTGTTCGCGGTGGCCGCGCTGCTGAGCGGCACCCCCCCAAGCTCGCCGGTCTGAACCGTTGCCTACAGGTTCCCGGTCACGCTGACGGGCGGTCTGGCGATGAATTGTCTAGGTGCTAGTTGCGCCCGCGCGGAAAGCGCCGTGGCCCGAAGCCGCCCCCGCCGCCGGGTTTGAACCCGCCACGCTTGAAGCCACCACCGCCCGAGCGCGGCGGGCGCCGGTCGTCGTAGCCCGACTGGCCGCCTTGATCGAAGTCACGCGGCGGTCGACCCTGACCCCGCCCGGTTCCGCGCGGCGGCGAGCCCGGGCTGAACGGTCGGCGGGGTGGAAGCGGCCGGCGCTGGTATGGGGTGTCCTGATCGAATCCGCCCCCCTCGTCCGCGCCCGCCTCGTCGAACGACCGACGCGCATACGGCGGGCGCGGCCCACGCTGCTCATAGGGCGGACGCGGCCCACGCTGCTCGTACGCCGGGCGCGCTGGCCGGTCGTCCATATCTTCGGTGCGACCACCACCTCGCGGGCCGCCCGCCGACCGCCAGCTCCGACTGCTCGAGGTCGCGTTGCGGCTGTGTTCGGGTGCCTCGAGGTGCCAGCTGAGCACCTGCCCCACGGCGCGAGCGATGATGCCCGCCAGGGATTCGTCGTCGAGCTCGCCATCGGCCTGCTCGCGGGCCTGGCTCAGCTCGGCCCGCACCCGACGCCGCAGCTCGGCTTCGACCGCCGCGGGTGTACGCGGCGTGGGACGGTTAGACCGCGAGGCTTCGGCCATGTCTCACCCATGCTTGCAGAAGCTCGAACGTGCGTCGCTGCTCCTCGGCCGAACCCATCGGACTGGCCGTGAAATCCGTCGCGCCGGCGTCCTCCAGCGCACCGAGCTCCCGCTCGATGTCCGACTCTGAGCCGGCCAGCATCACGTCTGCCGGACCCTGCGCGCCTTCGCGATCCAGCATCGCCCGATACGAGGGCAGCTGCCCGTACGCGGCCATCCCCCGCGCCACCCGCTCGCGGACGGCCGCGGGGTCGGCGGTCACGCATACCGGCAGCCCGACCAGCACCCGCGGCGCGGGTCGCCCGGCCTGCCGCGCGGCTTCGGTGATGATCGGCACGATGTGGGAGGCGAGCGTGCGTTTGCCCACCAACCACAGCACCGTCCCATCCGTCTGCTCACCTGCGAGGCGCAGCATGCGCTCGCCGAGCGCCGCCAGCAGGACTGAAGGCGGCGTGGCATCCGCGATGGCCAGCTGCGCCTGCGCCTTCAGGCGTTCGCCGCTGAAGTCGACGGCCTCGCCGCGCAGCAGAGGCAGCAGGATGCTCAGGTACTCGCGCATGAACTCCACCGGCCGCTCGAACGACATCCCCCAGCGCTGTTCGACCGCCGGCCGGTGCGAAAGACCGATGCCGAGTGCCAGCCGACCGCCCGCGGCCGCCTGGCTGGTGAGCGCCTGTTGCGCCATCAGCACCGGGTGGCGCGTGTAGATTGGCACGACTGCCGTCTGGAGCTCGATGCGGGGGACCGCGCGGCCGGCGAGCGCCACCATGCTCAGCGCGTCCAGGCCGGACAGGTGCGCGAAGGCAGCCGTCGCAAAGCCCTGGCGCTCGATATCGGCCACCTGGTTGATGATCTGATCGATCGTGGCCGGACGACCGCCGCCCGCGGACGAGTTGGTGTTGATCCCGATTCGCAACATCAGCGCACGTTTGCCTTCGTCTCGCATTCAAGCGTACGGTTTTTCGGGTCCCGGCCGAGGTGACTTTCCAGCGCCGTGCGTGGCGCATGCCGGGGCGAGTGCCGCCGGACGGCGGCCTCGGCTCAGGCCCGCCGCAGTCTGGTCAGGTGCTGCTGGCGCAGCTTCGCCACCTTGGGAGCAATCACGATCTGGCAATACGGCTGGAACGGATTCCGATCGAAGTAGCGCTGGTGATAGTCCTCTGCCGCATAAAACTGCTCCAGCGGCACGAGCTCGGTCACGATCGGCGCCCGCCAGATCCCGCTCGCGTTCGTCTCGTCGATCACCTCGCGCGCCGTCTGCGCCTGCTCCTCGGACGTGTACAGGATGATCGACCGATATTGTGTGCCGACGTCGGCTCCCTGTCGGTTGAGCGTCGTCGGATCGTGGATCGTGAAAAACACCTCCAGGATGTCGCGGTACGTGATGACCGACGCATCGAACGTCACCTGGACAACCTCGGCGTGTCCGGTGCCACCCGTGCACACCTGCTCATAGCTCGGATTGCGCACCCTTCCCCCGGCGTAGCCCGAGGTCACGTCCAGCACGCCCTTCAACTCGGTGTACGCGGCCTCCAGGCACCAGAAACAGCCACCGCCCAGATACGCATCCTGGGAGTCGGGCATCACGACGTCGCCGTGGCCAATCTGCCCATACAATCGCCCATGGTATGGCAGGCCGCGACCGCGAAGACGGCGAGCGCGACGTGCCTGCCTGGCCGGTGTACATCGTCGAGGGCGGTGTGCCGCTGCACGGCACGGTGCCGGTCTCGGGGGCCAAGAACGCCGTCCTCAAGCTCATGGCGGCCGCCGTGCTGTGCGACGAGCCGTGCACCATTAGCAACGCGCCGCGCATCGCCGACGTCGAATACATCCTCGAGACCCTGCGTGACCTGGGCGCCGAGGCGAGCTGGATGGGCCAGCACGAGCTGCGCATCCACGCCAGGCAGCTCGACTGGGACTTCATCCCACTCGAAGCCGCCAAGCGCTTGCGGGCATCGTTCGTCTTGCTCGGGCCGATGCTCGGCCGCCGCGGCAAAGTCATCATCCCCAATCCGGGCGGTGACCGAATTGGTCGGCGACCCGTGAACGTCCACGTCGAGGCGCTTCGCGCGCTGGG
>JAFAWJ010000694.1 GCA_019242065.1 Chloroflexota bacterium | reverse complement strand
GATCCCCTACGACCGCGACCTCTACCGCCAGCGCCACAAGATCGAAAACCTCTTCGGCCGCCTCAAGGACTGGCGGCGCATCCACACCCGCTACGACCGATGCGCGCACACCGTCATGGCTGCCATCGTCCTGGCCGCAACCGTCATCTTCTGGCTTGGACCCCAATGAGTCCTGACCCTAGTTAGGCAACCCAGTAGCTTGCATGAGAGACTGTGCGAGAAGGATCAGGCCGGAGCGAGACGGTTGAGCATGACGCGGATCGCGGCGACGTCGATCAGTGCTTCCGAGGTCTAGACCCGGTACTCGTACTCCTTGCTCATCCGCGGGTTGCGCCCGAGCCAGGCAAAGCTGCACTCCACGATTCAGGCCAGCTCCTCGATCTTGAAGGCGCGTTGGCTGCGCTTGGTGATGATCAGCTGCCAGCTCTCGTGCCGCTGGAGCGCTCGGGCCAGCTTGCGGCTTTGGTGCCCGGCGTCGGCCATCACAGTGCGGATGAGGGGAAAGAAGGCTCGCAGGCTGCCGAGCAGGCGCGTGCCCGCGCGCTGATCGGAGATGCTGGCCGGCTCGATCCGTCGTGTGAGGATCAGCCCCAGCGTGTCGACAAGGATGTGGCGCTTACGGCTCTGGATGGCCGCAGCAGCGACTCAATGATGGCCCATGCCGCGTCGCTCAGATCCGTGTCGTACCGCTTGCCCTGCCTCGTTCCCTGCTCCCGCCAATCGCGCACGGAGAAATCACGGGAACCGGCCCACCGCCAGCAGGGCGAATCTTTTCGCACACCCTCTCACCGTAGTGGCGGCCTGATCACCTCCAAAAGCTCTGCATGCTCTCCCATCCCGGCGATCATGACTTGGAACGTGAGGCACATGCGCGGCCTGTTCCCCACCGTCGAGGTCGCGACGCCGCAGGCGTTCATCGTGCGGCGGCCGAGGACGGCTTGAGCGCGCTCTCGCCCGGATCGGCCGCAGCATCCTGATTCGCTGACGGTAGGTCCGGGATGTCATGCACCTGGACGTCCGCGAACGGCGTCTCCTGGGTGAGCGCGAGCCGGCCCTGGCGGGCGAGCTCGAGGCCGGCGACGAAGGTACTGGCCACCGCCGAGCGGCACGGCAACGCGCGACCCAGGGTCGTGGCGTATGCATGGCCCACCCGCGCCAGCGCTTCCGGCCCTGGCCAGCGTGTTGCACGGACCTGAAATGCGGGCGCAGTCGCCCCAACCCCATCCAAGATCAGGCGATGCGGACAGAGATCGGGCGTCCCAGCTCCAGCACGCGGTTGAGGACATGGACGGCGACCTCCACCTCGGTGGCCCGACGCTCATCCGTGCGCGAGCGTAGCCCGTCCCCGATCACTTGTTTCCATCTCGCGATGGCTGCCTCGGCGCGAGCACGCGCGTTGTACCCTGATCGCTTTTGCCACTCCATGCGGCCGTGTTCGGCAATACACTGGAGGTGGCGGCCGCGTTTGGATGACGCGCGGCGACATCGGCGTAGGTGCTGCTTTGGTCGTACCCACCGTCGGCGACGAACGAGGCGACCGCGTCCGCGACCTGGTCGAGCAGCAGGCCAACCTGAGAGGCGTCGTCCACGTCGCGGTCGGTGAGGGTCGAGGCGACGATCTGGCCTGTTTCAGCGTCGAGGCCGATATGCAACTTCCTCCACGACCGCCGCGCGCGGGTGCCGTGCTTCTCGATCAGCCACTCGCCCGCGCCGCACAGCTTCAACCCCGTACTGTCCACCAGCAAGTGCATCGGCTCACTCTCGCCACCCGCGTCGGCGCGGCTCGGCCGTGGCCGCGGCACCTCCAGGGTCGCCGCGCGCCGGCTCAGCGTGCTGTGGTCCGGGACGCGCAGCGCCAGCCCGAGCAGGCCGATGACGGAGCCGATCAGGCCCTCGGCCTGGCGCAGCGCGAGGCGGAACACCGCGCGCAGGGTGAGCGCCGTCAGGATTGCCAGGGGCGAGTACCAGGCCTGGCCACCAGCCGTGGCGCGCGGCTCAGCCCGCCAACCCTCGATCGCCTCGGCCGTGAACCAGACGGTGAGGCTGCCGCGCTGGCGCAGGCTGGCGTCGTAGTCGCGCCAGTTCGTGACCTTGCGCTTCTGCCGCGGGACATGGTGGCGGCGCGCTTGGTTCAGCTTGAAGGGCAAGGTGAGCATCCAGGGTCAGATCAGGGCGTGCTTCCTGCGACAGACCTGTTCCAGGCGCGACTAGGCGGGTCCGTGCAACAACCCAGCTTGCGCACCTCCCCGGTTGCCCCGTCCACCACCGCCACGGTGCGCCCGGCGAAGTCGACGAACAGGCGCTCGCCGGCCGGATGTACCTGACGCAACGTGGGCTTCAGCCGCCCCAGCCACGCCCGGTATAGGTCGCAGAACCAGGGGTAGCCGAAGCCGTCCGGGGCCGCGGCCCTGTATTCTTCCCACAGCAGCGCCAGCGTCACGTCGGGCCGGCGCATCTCACGGTGCACCTGCGCCCACTCCGGCACCGGCCGCTGGTCCAGCGGCACATCCGGCGGCGGCGGGTAGAGCAGCGCCTCCAGCTGCTCGTCGCCGAGCCCGTCCGGCAGTGGCCAGGTCAGGCTGGCGCGTCGGGCCCGGCCCACGTAGCCGTTCACCGCGCCCACGCTCAGCCCAAGGCTCTGGGCGATGACGCGTTGGGC
>JAFAWJ010000632.1 GCA_019242065.1 Chloroflexota bacterium | reverse complement strand
GCGCCGGGAGCAGGCGGAATTACGCGATGAAGGGCGGCTGGTCGGCATCGGCATCGCGGGCTGCCTGGAGCCAAGCGGCACACCCACCGGCGGACCCGAAGGCGCGCGCATCGAGATCGACCAGCGCGGTCGAGTGATCGTGACCATCGGCTTCCAGTCGGCCGGCCAGAGCCACGAAACCATGGTCAGCCAGATCGTGTGTGACGAGCTGGGGGTGGATCCGGGCGACGTCCTGGTCGAGCGTCAGAGCGGCATGGGCGGCATCGTCGGCGGTGCCACCACCGGCTCGCGCATGACGCTGATGCTGGGCGGCGCGCTGTATCTGGCCGCGGGCAAAGTTCGCGCCAAACTGCGGCGCCTGGCCGCGCACGTGTTCGAAATTGACGAATCGGACATCCTCGTAGACGGTAATCGCTACAGCGTCGTCGGCGACCCGACTCGGGTGAAGGACCTGCGTGAGCTCGCGGCCCTGGCCTATCCTCGCCGCGAAGCGGGTGAGGCGCTTCCCGACGACGTGGAGCCGGGCATTGTCGAACACGCCGTCTTCGCCGGTCCGAAGATGGACGCCGGTCAGCAGTACTTCCCGAGCTACGCCTTCGACTTCCACCTGGTGATGGTCGAGATCGACCCCGTCAGCTACCAGGTCAGCTTCCGACGGTACGTGGTGGTGCACGACTGTGGCACCGTCATCAATCCACTGGTGGTCGACGGGTTCGTGTACGGCGGCATCGGCCACGGCGTCGGCGGCGCACTCTACGAGCACTTCATGTACGACGAGAACGGCATGCTGACCACCGCCAGCTTCATGGACTACCTGATGCCCACCGCCGCCGAAGTGCCGCACGTCGAGCTGCATATGATGGAAACGCCCTCTCCACTGCACCCGTTCGGCGCCAAAGGCACCGCCGAAGGCTCGTACATGACCGCCCCCGCCGCCATCGCCAGCGCCGTCGAGGACGCACTCTTAGCATCCGGAGTCCGTATCACCGAAGTACCCATCACCCCTGTGTTGCTTTGGAGGGAGTGCGCGCATGCGCGCGCGCGTTTGGAGGGAGGCCGCTCATGAGCGGCCTCCGCAGGGTGGCGCATGCGCCACCCTGACCAGCGGCACAGGTGCCGCTGGTGTGCTTCGCACACGTCAGGGGGCTGCGCCCCCCGCCGCCGTTCGCTCCCTGCGGTCGCTCTCTCCCGCGGCGACCCCCCGCGTACGTGCTGGCCGCGGGTGGCAGCGCAGACGCGCTTGGACAGCCATATATTGAGAACCTGACCGCCTGGGCGTATGCGTAGCAGTAGCCAGCCAGGTCGGCCAGCTTACACGCGGCGCTGGGCCAGCGGCTGCAGCAGCTCGGCTGCGCGTTGCAGGGTCTCGAGCCGCTTCGGGAACGCAAAGCGGATCTTGGTGCGGCCCAGCTCTGGATCGTGATAGAAGCTGCTACCCGGCACCGTCGCCACCCCGACGTGACGCACGAGATGTGTCGCGAACTCCACGTCGTTCGAATACCCGAACCCGCTGATGTCGGTCATCGCGTAATACGCGCCGTGGGGTTGAAAGACCTCGAAACCCAGGTCGCGCAGGACCGGCACCAGGTAATCGCGCCGCGCTCGGTAGCCTTCGAGCAGTTGCGCATAAGAGGTAGACGGCAAACGCAGCGCGACGGCGGCGGCCAGTTGCAGCGGCGCCGCGGCACCGATGGTCATGAAATCGTGGACCTTGCGAATGCCGTCGGTGAGCACCGGCGGGGCGATCGCGAAGCCCAGCCGCCAGCCAGTAACGCTGAACGTCTTGGACAGGCCGTTGATGGTGACGGTTCGCTCGCGCATACCCGGCAGTGTCGCCAGACTGACGTGGCTGCCCTCGTAGACCAGGTGCTCGTAGATCTCGTCGGTGAACGCCACGACGTCGTACTCGCGGCACAACTCGGCGATCAGCTCGAATTCCGCCTGGGAATAGACCTTGCCCGTCGGGTTGTGCGGCGTGTTGACCACGATGCCGCGCGTTCGACTCGAAAACGCCGCCCGCAGCTCGTCCGGATCAATCGACCAGTCGGGCTCGTGCAGCGTGACGAAACGCGGCGTCGCACCTGCCAGCACGCAGTCCGGACCGTAGTTTTCGTAAAACGGCGAGAAGATCACCACTTCGTCGCCAGGGTCGATGACGGCCATGATCGAGGCCAGCATGGCTTCGGTGGCGCCGCAACACACGGTGATCTCACGATCGACGTCGAGGTCCAGACCCCAGACCTCGGAATAGTAGTCGGCGATCGCCTGGCGCAACGGCGGCTGGCCCCAGGTGACGGCGTACTGGTTGTGGTCGTCGAAGATCGCCTGGCTGGCGGCTTGCTTCAGCTCGTCCGGCGCGGCGAAGTCGGGCATGCCCTGGGCGAGATTGACACCGGAGGTGCCGTGGTATTGCAGGATCTGCCGCGTCATGTCGCGGATCACCGACTCGGTGAACTGGCTGGCTTTCGTCGAGATGCGGGGCAAACGTTCAGAGCATATCGCAGGCGTCGGGGACGTGGTCAACACGGCCCGACTGCTCAGGCGACGCCGTCTGCCAAAAACTCGCGTACGGTCGGCCGTCAAGCCAGGCCAGCACGACGGTCGAAGACGTCAAGTCCCGCTCCAGCGATGCGTTTGCTCTGCAGGGCACGCACCAGGGCCGCCTCGTCCACGATCGGACCGCACGAGATGTTGATCAGAAACGCCGTTGGCTCGTCCAGCTCGCACAACACGACGTCGTGGCATACCAATGCCCGGGCGATTCCAACAACGCAGGTTCCGTGGCGTCCGAACCCACGGCGCACCGCGGCGTCAAGTGTTTGAATCCGTGCAATGTGGCGGGATCGCCGAACGACTCAGTAAAAATCCACACCTCCTCCACTTCCGGGCGCGTCCGCAGCCGCCGGACCGCCTCCGAGTCGGCAAAGACGTGGTGGATGTCGTGAGCACAGC
>JAFAWJ010000534.1 GCA_019242065.1 Chloroflexota bacterium | reverse complement strand
ACACCTCATGCTTCAGCAGAGGTGAGTAAGGGTCTACGTCTGTCTCTGGGCCCTCGTGCGGGTTCCAATATTCGTCCAGGCAGTGACAGGTATCGCGAATCGAGCGAATCGAGGTCGGCTCCGTTGATGTCCCTGTCATCACGCATGAGCGGCGCCGGCGAGCCAGCATTCGGAAATAGATGGGTATCACTTGCAGGTCCTGGGGGCTTTTCACGACTGCTGCGAGCACCGTGTTTGAATACGCATCCGCCAGCTCTGGACCTGAGTGTCCGCAGGTGTCGACCGCCTCCAGAGCTTGGGACGTACCGATATAACTGATCGCTGGGGGAATCAATGCCGCCGCAATGGTCCGAGTGGGTCGCTGAGCGTACGCTGGTGGAGTACCTGGCATCCCAGCCGCCCGCAGAGTAATCATGGCGATGCCGAGAGCAAGCCTCTGACGAAAGTACGCCTGAGTACGCCTGGCTCGTGGAGACGTGCTCTCTGGCGCCGGTGATCGCGTGTGTGTGTTGTCGCGGACTTCCTGTGAGCGGCGGACCGCCAGCAACGTAGTGTCCCAGGCAGTATTTCCGAGAACTTCCGATAGAGACACGCACAACGTGACCTGGTCCTCGTAGAGGGCCGGCACATACTGTGCTTGACGGCAGACTCTTCAGCCATGTCCCACCCGACCGACACCTCCTCAAACTCGCCGTTTCCAACCAGCGACGCCTCGCCTGGTGGTGCGATGTCGGTCGACCAGGAGGTGGCCAGCTTGCAGACGGCACCGAGCCCGCCTCCCTCGCAGGCGGCCGCCGACGCGTCTACGTCGGCCGAAGGCGCGACGCCGGCGGCTCAGGCGCCAGCAGCGGAGGTGGAACGGCTCGGCAGCGTCTTCGCGCCGCTCCACGAGCGCGATTTCCGCGCGCTCTGGAGCGCAGCGCTGGTGTCGAACATCGGAACCTGGATGCAGAACGTCGGTGGCGCGTGGCTGATGACTTCACTGACCCCGTCGCCACTGGCGGTGGCGCTCATGCAGACGGCGACCAGCTTGCCAATCTTCCTCATCGGCCTGCCCGCCGGCGCGCTCGCCGACCTGGTCGATCGCCGCCGCCTCCTCCTCATCGCGCAGACCTGGATGCTGATCGCCGCCGGGCTCCTGGGCTTCCTAACGCTGGCAGGCCTGACGACGCCCTGGCTGCTGCTCGCCTTGACCTTCGCGCTGGGTCTGGGCACTGCGCTGAATGCGCCGGCCTGGCAAGCGGTCGTGCCCGAGACCGTGCCAGCGCCGAAGTTGCCTGCGGCGATCGCGCTCAATTCGGCAAGTTTCAACCTGGCGCGCGCGCTTGGCCCGGCGTTGGGCGGCCTGGTCGTCGCGACCGTCGGTCCCGCGGTTAACTTCCTGCTCAACGCGGTCTCCTTCCTCGGCACCATCGTCGTGCTTGCGCGGTGGCGACCTCGGCGACGCACCAGCCATCTTCCGGGCGAACGACTGGTGGGTGCCACCCGCATCGGCATCCGCTACGCGCGCCATGCGCCCGAGCTGCGCGCCGTGCTCGTCCGGTGCGCCGCATTCATCTCCTGCGCAAGCGCCTTGTGGGCGCTGCTGCCGCTCGTCGCGCGCAATCAGCTCGGCCTCTCGTCCAGCGGCTATGGGCTGCTACTCGCTGCGCTGGGTCTCGGCGCGGTCGCCGGCACAAGCGTCCTGCCGCGACTGCGTGCCCAATTCTCGGTCCACCAGCAGGTCGCCGGGTCGAGCCTCGTGTTCGCCGCAGGGACGCTCGCGCTTGGGCTCCTGCCGAATCCGATCGCCGTGTGCGGCGCTCTGTTCCTGACGGGTGTTGCCTGGATGGTCGCGACTGCCGGCCTCAACGTCACTGCTCAGACGTGCGTTCCGAAGTGGGTCATGGCGCGGGCACTCGCCACCTATCTGCTTGTTTTCCAGGGTGTGCTCGCCGGTGGCAGCATGCTCTGGGGACTGGTAGCGGAACGTGTCGGAGAGTCGCTCGCGCTGGCGGTTGCCGCCGGCTGCATGCTGATCGGCATCGTCATCAGTCGCCGCTGGCGCCTTGAGACTGACCAGCATCTGGACCTGAGCCCCTCCAGCCATCTGGTGGACCCATCTCTGCGCGGGAAGGATGCACCGGATCCAGAGGAGGGGCCAGTCCTTGTTACTGCCGAATACCGCGTTCGATCGGAGGCTGCTGGCGAGTTCATAGCGGCCATGCGGGAGGTGGGGCGACTACGCCGGCGAGACGGTGCGATGCGGTGGGGCCTCTTTCGCGATCCGACCGATCATGTGCGCTACCTGGAGAGCTTCGTCATTGAATCCTGGGCGGAACACCTGCGCCAGTTGGAGCGCGCGACCGTCGCGGACCGGGCGATCGAAGAGCACGCGCGTAGCTTTCTGGTGGAGAGCGAGACGCCCATCGTGTCGCACCTCGTCGCCGCCCGACCGCCGGGTGAGACCGAGCCGGTCACCATCGGGGTGTAGCGCTGCGCGTACGCTGATAGACGTCAGGCCGTGTCGGCGGCCTTGCCTGGCTCTGGCCCACTTTCCGTGCAGACGAGGTGCAACGAGCGTGCGGCTCGCCTGCGGCGTCGAATCTTGACATCGAGCTTGCACGGCCCGGCATGCTTCCGGCAATTCGACCCAGCGTGGCGATTCGCTGGGCCACCCAAAGAGTGGACAGTGCGTCTGCAGGAGTTGCTGCCAACCGGCGCCGGGCTCGTTCTCGAGCACGTACAACTCTGCGGGGAAGTCGTGCACCTGTTTGTCCGCCCGTCGGCTGCAGGCGCCTCCTGCACGGCCTGTGCCGTCTGGTCCGAGTCGTTCCACAGTAACTACGTGCGCAGCATCGCCGACCTGCCTCTAGCCGACCGGCAAAGCGTCGTTCATTTCAGAGTGCGTCGTTTTCGCTGCCATGAGCCAACTTGTGCCCGCAAAACCTTTGTCGAGCAGGTGCCGGCGCGGGTGGAGTGGTACGGTCGGCGTACACGACGATTGCCCTCCGATCTCGAGTTCATTGGACTCGAGATCGGCGGACGACCTGGGAGTCGCCTCTGCCGACGCTAGAAGAAACCGATCAGTCGTAAGACGCTGTTGGGCCTGGTGCGTGCGTTCGCGGAGCCGCCGGTCGACACCCTTGTGAGCTTGGGGTTGACGAGTTCGCGTTCCGCCGCGGGCGTCGTTACGGAACCATCTTGATCGACGCTCGCTCACATCACGTCATCGACCTCCTTGAGGACCCGTCGGCCGACGCGTTAGTCAAGTGGCTGGGCAATCACCTGGCGTCAATGTCATCTGTCGAGATCGAGATGGCGTGGACGCCAGCGCCTCGATTCCTCATCAGAATCTCAGGCCCAGCTGACGTGGCCAGCTTGCGATCAAGATGCAGCGGCGCATTGGTGAATTCACTAATGTCTCTAGTGTGCAGCTCAATCCGCGTGACCGCTTAAGTTGGCAAGGGGCCAGGATTCGGGGAACGGTGACGCGGTCTGGCGTGGTCCGCACACTCTTGCTCCCTTCGGGTGCGCGGCTCGGAAACTGCTCGCCGCCGACTCACGGCGCGCCGCCATTGGTGTTTTGCCCAATGTCGCAGGGCGAGTCCGACGGTAGTGTTCGGCGTAGATGAGCCTTCAATCCGATGTCACCATGCTTCGACACGCCGCGCGACGCTCATGCTCGTGCTCGATGCGGCCAGGCATGCGATGGGCAAGCGCCAACAACGGACAACCGCGTCCCTGCTCCCGAGTCGTTTTGGCGGATAGCGTCGACCTGATGCGTGCTGGCCTGCGAGCCGCCCTCGAGACAGACGCGCACCTGGCAATTGTCGGCGAAGCGTGTGACATGCGTGAGGCGGTGGGCGCTGTGCAGCGCCTTGGGGCTGACTTGCTGGTGTTGGATGTCGAGTTGCCTGGCTTCGATGGCGTGCAAACACTGGATTATTTGCGGCGAACCTGCCCGAGGACGAAGACTTTGCTGCTCGGCGGATCTGAAGCCCGAGGTTTCGTCTGCGAAGCTCACGCCGCGGGCGCGGCCGGGTATCTGCTCAAAGCAGCGAGCCTCTTCGAACTCCGTTCGGCCGTCCGGCTCGCGCTGTCCGGCGAATGCCCGGCGCCGATCGACGCGGACCGCGCCGGCGCGCGACTTTCGCCGCGTGAGATACAGGTGCTGGCGTGCGTAGCACGCGGTCGCACCAATCGACAGATTGGCGAAGAGCTCGTAATTACGCCGCACACGGTGAAGATTCACATCGAGCATATCCTTGACAAGCTCGAGGTGCAGGATCGCACCGAAGCGGCCGTACGCGCGGTGGAGCTTGGCTATGTGAGACGCGGCAAAAGCGCCGCATAACGTTCTCCCAACGTCAGCGAGGGTCGCGCTAGAAAGGCCGAAGCCAGGTACCGTACTGAGTTAGACCGCGTTTGAAGTGTCCCAGTCACAGACGTCAATCGCCGTATGCAGCAGCGTCCCGCCACAGCGGTGAAGGTCCGGCAGGATGTGCCGGACCGTCAGCGGGGGCACCAGCAGAAAGACCGCCGAGCTGCCGGGCGGCAGCGCCGCGCGCAGCTCGCCTTCAAACTCCGGGCCAATGCCATAGTCCCGTGGACTACCCCGACAGTCCGCCGTGCCAGGTGCGAGTATGAGACTGGCCACCAGACCCCGCCAGAATTGTCGAGGCCTCTCGTCGCGTCTGCCAAGGTGGGTCGCGTGCGTGAGGGTTACGTTCCAGTCCGTGGCTCTGACCACGCAAACCGCGTGTTCCTCTTCCAACGCACAGCCTGCATCCAGACGCCGCAGCATCGCAAGGACTTCGGCGGCTCGATGCTCGTCCACGAAGGCCAGTACCACGAGTTGATTCACTAACACCAGCCTAGGCCTGCGCCCGCAGGGTGCCATTAGGCAGAACACCAATCGTGAGCTCGCCCGTGGCGGGCTGTGCGGCCGAGATCTGAGCAAGTGTACTTTTGCCGTCGACTCTGCAACACTCGTGCATACCGAAAATGTCCGCCGCCGCCTGCGTGCCCAATTCATCCAGGCGAGCAAGCAAGCAAAACACGATCCACCAGGCGTCGATCGAGCCTCGCCTGCCTGCCTGCACGGAGCTGCCCGGGCGGTGAGCAGCCTGTCGCCGCGCCGACGCCCAGGATCTCGCTCCTCGCGTCGCCTTCGCGAGTTCCGCCCACGATTGCCCGCACCACCACCAGATCGCGGAGGGAATCTTCCGCGCGAGCTGACAACCTTCGTCGGACGCCGAGATCAGCTCGCGACAATCGCCGATGTGTTGCAGACGGCCCCCTTATTGACTCTTGTCGGCGTTGGCGGTGTTGGTAAGACCCGCCTCGCACTCCGCGCTGCTGCAGCCGCCCGAGAACGCTACGCGCACGGCGCGTGGCTCGTCGAACTGGCCAGGGTCACCGATCCATCTGAGGTCACCCTGGAGCTGGCGCGCACCCTGGGCGTGCGCGAGCGGCCTGGCGCAAGTCCTCTGGAAACGCTTCGCGCCGCGTTGCGCGCTCGACAGCTTCTTCTTGTCCTGGACAACTGCGAGCATGTCGTGGCGGCCTGCGCCGAGGCGGCGGCCAGCCTATTGCAGACCTGCCCGAATCTGTCGATCCTCGCTACGAGCCGCGAGGCACTGGGTGCTGTCGGCGAGAAGGTCTATCTCGTGCCGCCGTTTCCCGCAGCGAGTGTTCGCGGGCCAACCGCGGCATGCCTCGAAAATGAAGCGATTGACTTGTTTGTGGACCGCGCTCGAGCGATTGAGCCGGCATTCGAGTTGACACCGCAGGCGGCGGCGAGCGTCGCCCGCATCTGTACGCTTGTTGACGGCCTACCGCTCGCCATCGAGCTCGCCGCGGCTCGTACGACCACGATGAGCCCAGCTGAGATTGCGGTCCGACTTGACGACCCGCTGCGTCTGCTCACACGAGGAGCTCGGTCCGTACCGGCGCGCCAACAGACGTTGGGGGCGACGATCGAGTGGAGCTACCAACTGCTCACGGCGTCTGAACAAACCCTGTTGCGACGCCTGGCGATCTTCCAGGGTGGGTTTACACGCGACGCCGCGACGTCGGTGTGCTCGGATGTGGACCTCTGCGCCGGCTGGATCGACGACCTCCTCGATCGATTGGCAGCGCAGTCGTTGCTGGTTAGCGTCAAACAACACGAGCACACGCGCTTCCACCTTCTCGAAATGGTCCGCCAGTATTGCTGGGCCCGCCTCGAGGACGCCGGCGAGGTGATGCTGGTCCGCGAGCGGCATCGCGACTGGTGCCTCACTCTCGTCGGGGAGGTCGCTATTGAGTCTCGCCTGGGTCTGGCGTTGGACGCGGAGCTAGCGAAACGTCTGGAGCCAGATATGGATAATGTGCGTTCGGCGCTGCGCTGGACGATCGACACCGCGCAAGGCGACGCGGCGGCCCGTCTGGCGGTAGCTGTCACCAGCTCGTGTTTCTTTCACGGAAACTTCAGCGAGTCTCGCTCGTGGGCGAGCGCCGTGCTGGACTGTGGCACCAGTGTCTGTTCCACTCCGGAAATGGCGCAAATCGGCACGGCCGCCGGGATCATGGCCTTCAACCAGGGGGATTTTTCTGGCGCCGAAGCACTCCTGACTCGCGCGCTCGACCTCGCGCGGGCTTCGAACGACGACTACGCCGAAATGTTCACCGAGAGTCGGCTAGGGAGGCTCGCACATCAGCGCGGCGACCTGTCGAAAGCGATGGAATTGCTGGAACGCTCACTTGACCGTCTTGTTGGCCTCGGCAATCCCTGGCAGGCCGTCGTCGTCGTCATGTCAGACCTGGTCCTGACTTGCCTGGAGTTGGGTGACACGCCGCGGGCCGCCGAACTTTTGCGCGCCGTGACCGACCTGGCCACGCCCGAGCGATCACCATTCATGAGTGCACGCTTCCTCACGACGCAGGCACGCCTCGCCGAGCGGGAAGGCGACCTCCACCGAGCCGTCGAGCTCCTGGCCGGGGCGGTCGACGCGCAGCAAGCGAACGACGACCAGGTGGGCGTTCTGGAATCCATAATCGTGCGCAGCACGATTGCCATCCGGTGCGGAGACCGCACCCTCGCCGCGGGCCTGCTTCGTGACGCACTCGATCTTGCGGAATCGTTTGGAAGCAAAATCCGGCTTGCCCGCCTGCTCGAAGCGGTCGCCGCGTTGCTGGTTGAGTGGCAGCCGAAAGCATGCGTGCGTATGGCGGCGGCCGCCGAGCAACTGAGAACCACGCTGCGCGCCGTCCCTTTTCCAGACGAGCAGGCGCGTATGGGGCATCACTTGCAAATCGCGAGGCAGCGGCTCGGACATCGTGTTTACGGGGATACGTGGGCGGCGGCTCCGTCCATCACGCTCGAGACCACACTGGTGGACGCCCGGCAGTTGATTCTCGCGTTCGAGGCTGGGCGGCCAGCCGAAACACCAGCGGCGCGCTCGGACCCCCAATGCGCTGTCTCAGCGCGAGCGGGAAGTGGCGATCCTGGTCACCCGCGGATTGAGCAATCGCGAGATTGCCACGGAGCTAGTTGTCACGAACAAGACCGCCGAAGCCCACGTGGCCCACATATTGAACAAGCTGGGATTTACCAAACGGGTGCAAATCGCAACCTGGGGAATGCGCCGCGGATTGTTGACAATCGAACCTCGCTCCA
>JAFAWJ010000486.1 GCA_019242065.1 Chloroflexota bacterium | reverse complement strand
ACGGCAGACAGAGCGCCAGTTCGGTTCGGTCCAAGAGCACATGCACTTTGGGAGCCGCTTGCCTGAACGGGACGCGGTTGAGCCTGGGGCAGTGGAACACCTGTGCTAGACTTTGCCGTTCTGATGGGGGAACAGATGCTTGCCCTGTCCGGGGAGGCCGGTGAGAAGTTGCGGGGTCCGCACGTCGTCGCGGTCGGCCGCGATTTTCGCACCGGCTGAGGCTATCCTCGAACCGGTCTGGAGACCCAGGATGCGCCGCCCGACGTCGACACGCTCTCTCGCCAGGCAGGGCCCGCGTCGGGCCTTGCTACCGATCTCCGCCGCCCTGACGATTGGCTTTGTTCTTGCCTGCAGCAGCGCGCAGTCTTCCTCGCAGACTGCCGCATCTTCTCCAGTTGCCGCCGGTGGCCCGACCGACGAGCCCGGTGTGGCCTGGGCGACCTTCATTCGCGACGACTGTGAATGGTCCGGGCCCGAGGCCGCGGCGAGTTGTTTCGGCCATCGCGAGCCAGGTTTCCGTGTCCGTGCGGTGCGCGCCGCGGGTGCGCGTTGGTACGTCTGGGACCCAAGCACCGACAACTTCGCGTACGTCAGCCGCAACGCATTGAGCCTTCCTGCCGAACTGACGCGCGACGACGACCCGACCGGTCAGCCCGCCAAGGCTGTCGTGAGCTGTGTCGACCGCTCGACGAGCTATCGCTTCATGAGCCAGGCGCGTGATGGCATCGGCAAATGGATCCAGGACTCGGCGCAGCCCGGAGACGTGTTCTACGAACGCTGGATCGAGGACAACTCGTATCGACCGGAGGCCGAGATCGTCCCCGCCATCCGCGTGCCGCTCCAACCGACTGGCGTGCCAGCCCTTCCGCCAACACCGGGGCAACCCAATCCGTTCGATCGCGACCGCGTCGCCCAGGCGACTGCCACCGTCGGCGCCATTCAGACCGTCGAGGAGCAAACTTCGGCTACCCGCACCGCGATCGCGCAAACGGTACAGAACGACATCGCGCACCAGGTCAGCACGCTTACGGCGGAAAGTCCGGACCAGTCAGACAATGCGGATGTTTCGGGCTGCTTCAAGAAAGGCGCCGAGCTCCTCCAGGGTTTCGATGGCGATCGTTACTTGCTGATGGCGCTAAATCTGGAAGACGGACCGCCGGATGCGTCGGATGTGAGGCTCGACCGCGCTCGTCTGCGACTCGTCTACGTTCAGTGCGATGACGCGACGCTTTGCGATCAACTGCGGCAGCAATGGCTCCAGGTCGCGGCATCCACCAACGCTGCCGACATCAGGTTCTTCGACCCGAGCGAGGGTCTGACGGGGATCGACGCCACGTGATCCAGACCCTGCAAGCTGCCGCCGATCTCGATCCATTGGCAATTGCCCGGGTCGTGGCCCTGGCTCTGTCGATCAGTCTCGTGCTCGCGTTTCTGCAGAACGCCATCCGTGACGCCACGTGGTCAGTCTTCAATTTCGTCGCTGCCATCTTTGCCTTTCTCTGCCGTGCGCTGCTCACGTTCGTCAACTTCCTTTCGGCGCGCTCCTGGGAGGCGCTCGACGGCCTCGCCGAAGAAGGCACGTTCCCGGACAGGCGATCGAAGCCGTGGGTGGGCTGGTTCATCGTCGGCCCTGCGGTGTATTGCGTCCTGATGTTCCTGTTCATGGCCAGCGACCTCACCGTGGCCATTCTGATCTTCGAGGCGATGGGCCTGACCCTGGGCGGTGCCACGACGTCGGCGATCTCATTCATTCCGCTCGAAAACGCGATGGGTGTGATCTTCGTTGCGCTCGCCGTGTTCTGGGGCATCGTGCTGTTCGACCTCTGGAACATGACGCCCTTCAGCTACATCTGGAGCAAGATGGAGGAGGTTCCGCGTCGACGGTTGGTCATCGTCGTCCTCACGTGTCTGACCATCACTATCCTGACTGGTCTGTTGATGGGTATCTGGAGTCAGGCGCAATTGAAGGGCGGCTTGCCGGAGCCGTGGCAGACCGTTCTGCCGTGGATCATTCGCGGTGACCTGGTTGCCTTGCTCATCACCGCAACCGCCGTCGCCGGCAAACCATTCGGCTCGGCGATCACCGCCTTGTGGGTCGTCGTGCTGCTCGTCTTGCGTGCAATCTCGTCCGTGCTGCTGGTTGTGATGCGCTTCATCCTGTTCCTGGTGCGCGCCTTCATCCACATTCCACTGACGATCGTCGCCTTGCTTGCATTCATCGGGCACAAGCTCTGGAACTGGATGTCCGAATTCGGTTGGGCCAAGCGCGCGCTTTTCAAACCGATCACAACCACAGTTGTCGACGCCAACGCACTGGGCGGCGAGTCCGAGCAGCCGCTCACGTTCGACCCGCGCCTGGCGGTGGCAAATGCCAACAAAGCACGCATGCGCCATCTGTACGAAGCCGTATTTCCCGCCTTCGGCGCCGACCTCGAGGACTACTTCGCGGCCGATGTTCTGCACACAGACCTGGAGGGCGCGGACGCGACCGGGCTCGGACCCCTCCGCCAGCGCCTGCGTCGCATGCGCGACGGCATCGCCGGTCTCGAGATCAAGGTTCTCGACCAGGCTGCCGAAGACGACCGCGTGTACAGCACGCTGCTGGTCACTGGCACCCAGGAACGCGCAGTCGACGGCGCGATCCGTCGCGACCAGGCCGTCCGTCTGAGTGCGCTGGAGACCGTCCACCTTAGAGAGGGCAAAGTCATTCAACGCGACGGCCTGTTCCGCACCTTCTCGAGCGCGGTCGCTCCCGACCGCGAGACTGCCACCATCGGTAGCTAGTCGGCGTCAACACTTTGTTTCTGGCCTGTTCGCTCGTCGCCGGCGGCGAGGTGGGATGCTCTGGCCGCGGCGGCGGGCGACTCTTTAGAATGGACGTTCTAGAAGGAAAGAGCGTGCATGGCGCTGGTCTATCAGGATTGTTTGTTCCGCCTCGGGTCGGCGGGGCTCGAGTTTGATTTTTCGGGGGGGCGGCGGATCTGGCTGGATGGGCGGTCGTGGGTGGAGCATGTGCCGGATTGGGTGGCTCGGGCGGATGTGCAGTTTCGAGAGATCATGGAGTGCGCGCCGTGGCTGCAGCGGGATCGGTGGATGTACACGCGCACAGTGATCGAGCCGCGGCTGACGGCGGGGTACCCGGACGTGGCGGCGGCGCCGCGGAGCTTGCGGGACATGGCGGCGGCGCTCTCGACGCACTACGGGGTGGAGTACTGCTCGCTGTGGGTCAACCTGTACCGCGACCAGCACGACTCGACGGCGTGGCATGGCGACAACATTGGTCGCATCCAGGCGGAGAGCATCGTGCCGGTGCTCACGCTGGGTGCCAGTCGGCGGTTTTTGATGCGGCCGGCACGGGGTGGGCGCACGGTGACGTTGCGGCCGGCCTCGGGGGATCTGATCGTGATGGGCGGGCGTGCGCAGCGGGAGTGGCGGCACTGCGTGCCGAAGGAATCGGTGGCGAGCGGGCCGCGGATCAGCATCAATTTCGCGCCCGTGCGCCACCGTGCGCTCGGCGCCGTCAGTTAGTTAGTCAGTCAGGTTGTGGCTGATGTCGGTACCTTGCGATTGCGCAGCCGCGTTTCGAGGGAGATGCGGCACACGTCGGTGGCCAGGTGGGCTTTTTCCAGCAGCTGGATGAGCCAGGCTGAGACGTCCAGTTGCCAGCGGTCCATGCCGTGGATCGCGGCGCGGGGCCAGCGGTGGTGGCTGTTGTGAAAGCCCTCGCCCATCGCCAGCAGGCCGACGAACCAGTTGTTGCGACTGCGGTCGTCGGTGGCGTACGGTCGGGCACCCCAGGTGTGGCACACCGAGTTGATGCTCCACGTCACGTGGTGCACGAAGAAAATGCGCACCAGACCGCCCCAGATAAGCCCTTGCCAACCAGCGATCATGAAAGGGATGACCAGAGACAGCGCCACCCACACCAGATAGGTGCGATCGACGAAGGTGATGATTGGATCGTTGAGGAGCGCTGGGCAGTAGAAGGCCGGGTCGGCGACTTTGCCGGAGAACAGCCAGCCCAGGTGCGCATGCCACAGGCCGTCAGTTGGACTGTGGGGATCGCCTTCTTTGTCCGACAACTGGTGATGCAGCAGATGGTCCGCGGCCCACTTGATGGGGTTGCCCTCGAGCGACATCGAGCCCAGGACCAGCAGGGTGAACTTCACGATCGGATGCGCCACAAAGCTTTTGTGGGTGAGCATGCGGTGAAAGCCGACGGTGACACCGAGGCTGATAGGCAGATACAGGCCAACCAGGAGCAACATCTCGGTCCAGCCGACGCCGTGGTCCCAGAGTTGATGGATCGCCTGCAGCAAGGCGAGGAAGGGAACGATGACGACGAGTGCGACGGCGATGTTGAAGACGCGGTGACCGACGGGTTGCGAAAGCCGCGGCAGTGGACGGGGGGCGGCTACCTGCATGCGCCCTGTCGCATGCGGCGCGCGGATGAGTCAGTGAGCGACATTGCTGGAAAGCATCGCGGCGCATTGTACGGACGGGTGCGAGAAAGGACGAGTAAACAAAGGGCGCGAACATTACGTCCAGCTAGCCGCCTGCGCATGGCCTACTAACATCAGCAGAACGCCGGTCTGGGCCACGAACGTTGACAAAAACGCTGTACGCGCACCGCGATGTCGGCTACAGTAATGCACACTGGTGTTACGCGTCTGCTCGCTTGCGCTCTTCGACCGCACGTTGACTGGCCCACGTATCTGATTCCTCGGCTGCGCCAGTCCGCCGAGTTTTTCCGTTTTATTTGAAGGGAGCCGTCACGATGTCGGCCGATATTGTTCTCACTTGCCGCGATTGCGGCCAGGATTTCACGTTTAC
>JAFAWJ010000478.1 GCA_019242065.1 Chloroflexota bacterium | reverse complement strand
GTGAAGCTGGAGGAGATGATGCCCGCGCCCTCGGAGACCTTGTACGCGGCGGCATACGTACCCGCCGCGATGTCGCCGGCCAGTCCCGGCAGCAGCAGGGCGTCCACTTTGAAGAACAGGCCCTGCAACAACTGGTTGATGAACAGCGGCCACGACTCGCGCAGCCAGTGGAGCGGTCCGCGCGATTCGCGCTCCTCGGCGGCGTGCGAGGTGAGCGCGCGCGTTTGCGCCAGCCACCACAGGGCGGCGGTGGTGACCAGGTTGGTCAGCAGTGACGCCGCGGCCAGGCCCACCAGCCCGAACCCCGCGAACAGGACGATCGCGCCGGCGGCGGTCTTGACCAGTGTGGCCAGGATCGATACCGCCGCCGTGAGATCCAGGCGCTCGGCGGCCCACAACAGGCCACTGGCCGTCTTCGAGACGACCGTGGGCAGCAGGGCGATGTAAAAAACCCAGCCGGCGGTGGCGGCGTCCTGGGACAGGTTCGCCGTGTCGCGCAGCGGACCGTAGACCAGGATGACCAGCGGCAGACCGCTCAGCCACAGGCCGCCGCGGATGAGGTTGACCGAGCGCTGGACAGCGTGGGCGAGGGCCGGGTTGCGCGAGACGTCGCGGGCGACCAGGGCGTTGAGGCCAAAGTCGATGAGCGTGTCCAGATAGGTGGTGAACACCACGAGAAACGCGTAAGCGCCGACGTCGGCTCGGCCCAGCAGTCGCAGGTAGACGATGGCGAAGGCGGCGTCGACGAGCCGCGCGCCCATCGGCGCCAGGGTGTTCAGCGCCAGGCGGCGGGCAGGGTTGTTCACACGCTATTCCCCGGAGGGGACCCATCGGTGATGGAGACGATCCTTGGTGGAGAGACACCAACCTCCACGGGAACCCCTCTGGGAACGGTCTTTACTTCCAGCTGTGACAGAAGTGCCAGAGCAGCCGCACGCCGACGCCCGTGGCGCCTGGCCTCGGGTTGTACGGCGCCACGTACGTCTGCTCGCCATCGGCGTACGCCGTGCCCGCGATGTCCAGGTGCACCCACGGCACGTCGGCCACGAACTCCTTCAGAAAGAGCGCCGCCGTAATCGCCCCGGCGCGGCGACCGCCGGTGTTGCGGATATCGGCCATGGCCGTCTTGATCTGCTCGCCGTAGACCTTCCACATCGGCAGCTGCCAGCAGCGATCGCCGGAGGTCTCACCCGCCGCGAGCAACTGGTCCGCCAGCGGCTGGTCGTTGGTCATCAAGCCCGTGGCGTGGTCACCCAGCGCCACCTGGCACGCACCTGTGAGCGTGGCAAAGTCGATGATCGCGTCCGGGTGCTGCTCAGCGGCGTAGGCCAGCGAGTCGGACAGAATGACCCGACCCTCCGCGTCAGTATTGACGATCTCCATCGTCTTGCCGTTGTAGGCCTTGAAGACGTCGCCTGGCTTGTACGAGGACCCGGAAGGCAGGTTCTCGGTGGCGGCGAAGACGCCCAGCACATTCACGGGCAGTTTTGTCGCGGCGGCCAGCTGCATGAAGCCGATCACCGTGGCCGCGCCGGTCATGTCGTGGCGCATGTACTCCATGTGGTCGGCGGGTTTGATCGAGATGCCGCCCGAGTCGAAGGTGATGCCCTTGCCCACCACGGCCAGCGTTCTGGTGGCCGACGGAGCGGTGTACTTCATGGCCACGAACGCCGGCGGCTGAGCGCTGCCGGCGTTGACCGCCAGGATGGCGTTCATACCGTGGGCTTTGAGCTCGTCTTTGCCCCAGACGACGATCTCCAGCCCGTGGGCGTTGGCAACCTCGCGGGCGGTTTCGGCGAGAAAGGTGGGGGTCACGTAGTTGCCCGGCCCGACGGACAGGTCGCGCACCTTCATCACCGCGTCGCACGTGGCCCGCGCGAGCTCGGCATGCTGCTCGAGGGCGCGAGCGCGCTCGGCATCCTGCTCGACGATCGTGCACGCGCTCACCGCGTGGTTGGACTTTGTGGCTTCCTTGAACTGCTCGTAGCGGTACAGGGCCAGGATCGAGCTCTCCATGGTGGCTCGCGCGGCGGCC
>JAFAWJ010000380.1 GCA_019242065.1 Chloroflexota bacterium | reverse complement strand
GTCCCTTAACAGCGGGAATTGCTTCAATGGTTGGAGCGCTTGCACGAGCTACGGGAGCCAGTGGGGGCCTACTGTCTCAGCGACGGCCTGGTGCCGTCAGAACGCATCGCACGTTGGACAGGTGAGCACCCGTACCCGGCCGACGTGGCCGCCGTAGGGACCGGCGTAGATGGCGCGAGTCGCCACGCGCGATCGCCCTCGAAGAAGGGTTGACTGCGCGCACGTCTCTATGCCCAGCCGCGTAGAGCTGAGTGAGGCTCCTCCAGAATTGGGGAGTGGATGACTTCGCGTTGTACCGGCGCCCGCCAGGCTTCGGTTTGGCCTGCACTGCAGCGGCCCCTCCGCGCACAGAGTTTGCTGTACGTGCTTCCCAGCGAACCAGAAGCAACAGTCGGTGGTGCCTCGCAACACCCGCGTCAGTTTTATTGCGGGCTTGCAGCACCAGTGTGGAAGCCCAACATCTGTCCATCTCAGCCGTCCGAAGGGTACTCCGCCCGTCAGCTTTCGTCCCTCAATGGTCGCCTTTATCCCGGCATTCACACCAGCGGTTAGGGCTGCCCATACGGCTCCGCCGACGGTGATCGTGCTCATGGAGCTCATCGCTCTCGACCGCCGCTGTGAGCGTGGTATCGTGCGGCTTGAGTTTCGCGGTTCTCACTCAAATGCAGGGAGGCCCTATGTTCTTCAAGCAATGGGAAGTGCTGTTAGTGGACGACGACAAAGATGTGAACCGCCTCACCAGCCTCGCCATGCGCAACTTCGAGGTGTACGGGATTCCCTTACGACTCAGCACCGCCACGAGCAAGTCCGACGCGATGCAGGTGCTGTCGACTGTCGAGTGGATGCCACTCATTGCCGTCGCATTCATCGACGTCGTGATGGAGACGGATACTGCGGGCCTCGATCTGTGCGAGTACATGCGAACTACTGCCAACAACAAGCTGACGCAAATTTATATTCGAACCGGCCAACCAGGAGTCGCTCCGGAACGGCAGGTCATCGACAAGTACGACATCAGTGGCTACTTCACGAAAATGGAGACGAATGAGGACAAGCTGTACTCGTTGGTAAAGGCGGGCATTCGTCAGTACCTATGGAACCACTTCGCGTCAGGGGCCATCCAGTTCTACGATCACATGATTGCGGCAATCGGTTCGCGCGATGCCCTTGCTGCGACTGCTCACCAGATGCTGCGCGGATTCGTGATGACTTCTGCCGGAACCAAGCCGGAGTCGATGGAGGTGCAGTCGTGTCTGTGGATTGGCGATCGCGAAGTGTCGCGGCTGGGTGTGGACGCGGCGGGTGCTGCACAGTTGCGGACACAGCTGAGCGAGCTGCACCATCGCGAGATCAGGCCTGGTGGTGACTACTTCACCAGCGACGATCGAGACAATTACCTGCTGCATATTGCCTCTTCGGATCCAACAGCCGAGCTCGTCTACGTGTGCAACACACAGTTCGATATTCCACCGTTCATCATGCAGGTGATCTATCGTGTCTTCGCGAGTCTCTCCAAGGTATGGGCAGCATCCCCGGCAGCGGTTGCCGAATAGGACACTGGCCAGAAGTCCGCGTTAGTCATAGCCCATGCTAGATGTCATCGCCTCGTTGCGCACCGTTCCGTTTTTCCAAAACCTGCCCGCGGAAGCAGTCGATGACATCGCGCGCGCAGGCCGCGTCGAATCGAAAACCAGCGGCGCGTTGCTCTGCCGCGAAGGGGAGACCTCGCGCAGCATGTACGCTGTCCTGGAAGGTAGCATCCGCGTCTACAAGACGGACGCCGACGGCAATGAGTTCGAGCTCAACCGGCTGGGGCCGGGCAGCGTGTTGGGCGAGCTCGCCTTGCTCGACGGAGCCCCGCGCTCCGCGTCCGTGCAGTGTGTCAGCGATGGCGAGTTGTATGTATTAGAGCAAGTCGACTTCCTGGATGCGTTGGAGTCACACCCACACCTGCTGCGTGGGGTCGTGCTCGCGCTCACGGCGCAACTGCGGGATCGCGTAGAGGATGACTTTCGCCGCGAACAAACGCTGTGGACGGTCCGTACGGAAGCGGAAATTGCACGTCACCGTTCACTCGCCCAGATGGTAGCCGGCGTGGCCCACGAGCTCAACACCCCTCTTGCGAGCGCGGCCAACGCTGGCGACATAATTGCCAAGCGGCTCAAACGTCCCGAAGTCGAAATAGTTATGGGTGCTGATCCGGTGACACGCTTGATCTGGGAGGACATCCACGAAGCCGCCGAGCTCATGCAGCGGAATCTTCAACGCGCCCACAAACTGGTTGAAAGCTTCAAGAGACTCTCGGTATATCAGCAAACGAACACGGTCGAGCGCGTCCAACTCACAGAGGCACTTGCCGAGACCGTTCAGCTGTTCAGTTTCAATGCACGGCATGCGGGACTTCGCATTTCGATCGACGATCGACTCGGCGAGGGCGTGAACCGTGAATGGACGGGTTGCGTCGGCTATCTCACGCAGGTCGTTCTGAACTTGCTGTCAAACGTGGAGCGGTACGCGTATCCGAGGAGCGCCGGCGGAGCGGTGGAAATCTCCATTTCTGAAGGACGACTCGGGGCTCAGCCGGCGTTCGTCATCACCGTCGAGGATTTCGGCGTCGGGATGGACGCCAGAAGCCTGGCGCGCATCTTCGATGCGTTCTATACCACGGGACGGACGAAGGGCGGCACGGGGCTCGGCATGGCGATTGTGCACAACCTAGTAACGGATGCCATGCATGGAACCATCCACGTGAAGTCGACGCTGAATCAAGGGACGGCCGTCAGCGTGGCATTGCCGATCGCCACCCAGCCCGGTGCTGCGACCCTCTCGACTGGGAGAGTGCCTTGATAACTCGACGCAAGTCTAAAGCAGCATGCGTCTGCTGGCTCGCGGCACCAGCATCATCCCGTGTGGCGGCTTGGGAGGGCTAGCGCGTGGGTCTTGCTTTTAGGTCACGCGCCCCGCGCCAGAGAAGAAGACGCCGATCAGACCATACACAACCTCGCGAGCTACCGTGACGGAAGGCTCGACGTGCGCGTCGACATCTTTTGTGAGGCTGGCCGCCAGGTGAAGAATCGCAGCCCAGGTAGTGAAGGGCCGGCTCCTCAGGTCGAGTGCGTCACCCGGTCCTGCTGCGTCTCGATGACATCTTGGATCGCGCAGCAGGCAACTGCCATGGGGCGAGGCGCGTTGGCTGAGGCACCCTGTCCTCACGACCCAGCATTTGGCGCTCGACACTAACCGCCCCATGCCACTGATCGAAGCGGCGCTGGAGCGTCTGGGCGCGCAGCAAATCATTGCACCTGGCATCACCATGCTCAAGATTGGTGTGGTCCGCTAGAGCTTACTTGCCAGCCATTCGGCGATCGGCCCCCGGGCGTGCGCGTAGCCGCGCGTGGCGAGCTCGCCCATCGTCCGCGCGTCCAGGAAGGCGACGCCATCGGTTGATGGGTGGAGGTACAGGTCGACCCACTCCGCTAGGTCGGTCGCCTCGCGGATGCCATTTAGCATGGTCATACGCTCGAGAACGTCCTGGATTTTCGGGACCTGCACCGCTTCGCCGAACGGATTCGCACCACGCCACAGCACTGTCCAC
>JAFAWJ010001135.1 GCA_019242065.1 Chloroflexota bacterium | reverse complement strand
CGCCGCTATTTTCGAAGTGCCGACCAAAGAAGGCACGGTAGCGTCCGACCTGGTACGGGACCGCGCCGCCGCCATGACTGACGATGATCTTCAGGTTCGGAAACTTGTCAAAGGTTTGCGAGGCGACCATCGAGATGATGCAGCGTGTTTCGGTGGTGATGAAGTAGTTCGAATACGTATCCCAGGGATCCTTGCAGCTGGCGGAGTGGATCAGCGCCGGAATATCCAGCTGGACCATCTTCTCGTACAGCGGGTACCAGTAGTCGTCGCCCATGCCAGGCGTCGGCGTGCCACCACCCTCGTAGGGATCTGGATTGATCATGATGCCGACGAACCCGAGATCGTTGATGCACCGGTCGATCTCTTCGAACGTGTCGGTGATCGGCGCTCCCGAGCACTGCGGGAGTCCGGCGACGCCGCGGTAGCGGGTGGGCGCGGCCTTGACGCTCATCGCGATCGCGTCGTTATTGGCCTGGACCCAGTAATGCACAATTTTTTCGGGCTTTTCGGAGTGCATGAGCTGGAATGGGCGCGGCGACAGGAACTGAACGTCGGTGCCCACCTTGTCGAGATTGTTGGCCAGGTGATTCTTGACGGTGTTGGCCATGGCCTCTTCGTTGAGGTTCGGATTGCCCTTCCCGTGCGCACCTTTCGACGACAGGAGACCGGACTTGTAGGCATACAGACTCGGCGGCGCGTTGGTGTGGCCGTGAATGTCGACGATCATCGGAGTCAATGTACTCCAACCGGTGTCTGGAGCTCCCAGCCGTCGACATTCTGGACACGTCGCCGCGCATGCCTGCGTGTGCGCAACGCCTCCGCGTCCACGACCCCGAGTGCGATCAGGTCCGCGATCACCTCGTCCGCCGGCGCAGCACAACCGGCAATCGTCACCCGCGGCTCGCGGACGTCCTCACACGCCAGGACGACGACCAGACCTTCGAAACGCTCGCCCCACACGTAGCCCGTCAGTCGCATCTGGCGGGGTGTGTCGGAGATGCCCAGACGCGTCACCTCGACCGGCTCGACGATGCGCGAAATCGCCTCCAGGTCTGTCTCGGAGACCAGCGCTCGCGCGGCGAGCCGCACGCCGCCGCCGGGTAACACTTCTTCGGTGTAATCGTACGGCTCCAGCGTGGCCGGGCCGAGTCGCAGGAGTTCGCACGCGAAGCGCTCGACCTGTTCGATCCGCCACACGTGGTGGTTGACGCCCCATGGCTCGGTGCCGACGTAGGTCCAGTTGCTTTCGCGCACCCGCCACTCGAGCTCGGGTGCATCCGACTCGTCCAGCGAGTACAGTCCGCCGGACTGCCGCTGCAGCGCTTCGGCGACCGCCGCCTCGTGGATGCCTTCTTTTTGCGCGCGGAACTGCACGGTCATCAACTGCAGTGGATTGCCCGTCTGGGGTGATGGTTGCTGGCTCGATTCGACAACGCTCGCGTTGAATTCGAAGTCGCCCGCCCGGAATTTCATACCGTGCTCAGCGCCACAGCTCGGCGGAGGCGATGCGCGCGCCTTCGGCCATGGCCGCGAACTTCGCCCAGGCGATCTCGCCGTTCCACACCCGCGAGCCAACGCCGCAATCGGTGCCGGCGACCACGTTTTCTTTGCCCACTAGCTCGGCGTACTGGATCAGCCGGTCGGCCACCATGCGCGGATGTTCGACGATGTCCGTCGCATGACCGATGACGCCGGGCATCAATGACTTGCCTTCCGGCAGTTTGACCTCCTGCCAGACCCGCCACTCGTGCTGGTGGCGCGGATTGGCTGCCTCGATCGAGTACACCGAGGCGTGGACGCGCAGAATCACGTCGACGATATCGCGCAGGTCGATGTCGTTTTTGTGTGGGCCGAGGCCGCTGCCCCAGCACACGTGCAGGCGAACCTGCTCCTCGGGGATGCCGCGCAGGGCGTGATTGATGGCGTCCGCACGCAGCGTGGCGTACGTGCGGTAGTCGTCCACGCTCATCTCGGGGAACATCTGCCAGCCGTCTGGCAGGTCCGGATCGTCGATCTGCAGGTTGAGACCGGCGTCGGTGATGGCCTTGTACTCGTGGTGGAGCGCGTCGGCGAGGGCGAACAGGTACTCCTCGTCGGTGGCGTAGTGCTGGTTGTACAGCCAGTGCTCCACGGTGCCGGGCGCGACGGCGGGCAGGAAGCCTTCGACGTCGAGACCCTCCAGCGCAGCTCGCATATTCGCCACGTCCGTCTTGACGGTGTCCGCGCCGATGTACGTGATCGGGCCGCTGACCAGCATGGGTTGCGGGAAGGCGATGGTCGCGGGACGCGGACCCGGTCGATTGCGTCCGAAACCGCCGCCGCCGGTCTTGAAGAACTCCGGGAACTCGCGCCAATCGCGGGCGTTGATGTTGCGCGCTGGAAGCCTGACGCCCGGCTCGGCGGGAGTGATGCCGCCGAGTCGCTCGCGGACGTAGTTGGTGAAGTTGCTTTTGCTCAGCTCGCCGTCGTTGACGATGTCGATGCCGACCTGCGCCTGGTGTTTGACTACCTCTTTGACGGCGGTGGGCAGGTCGGTCGTGTCCGCCGGCCGGGGTGCGGTCCCGGCGTGTGAAACGAGTATGCGATCGGTGCTCCTGCGCATGGCCGTGCCAGGCTACACGACTCCGGAGGACCCACCATCCATGTTGATGGATACGCCCGTGATGTACGCGCCCCGGGTGGAGCACAGGAAGGCGATCAGGTCGCCGACTTCCTCGGCTTCGCCGACGCGGCCCAGTGGGACGTTGGCGCGCTTCGCGGTCTCGGCGTAGAAGTTCTCGAGCGTTCCGGGGCGACCCATGCTCTCCCAGCGGCGTTGATTCTGACCGCTCTTGATCAGGCCGATGTTGATGCCGTTGACGCGGATGTTGTCGGGGCCGAGCTCTTTGGAGAGCGCCTTCATCAGGGCCATGCCCGCCGCGCGCGAGACGGAAGTCGGCACGGAGCGGGCGGCGGGTTGCTTGGCGCCGATGTTGAGCAGGTTGATGATGCTGCCGCCACCCACCGT
>JAFAWJ010000551.1 GCA_019242065.1 Chloroflexota bacterium | reverse complement strand
GGCACAAGATGCTGGCGCCGACGGGGATTGGCGGTCTCTGGGGACGGCGGGAGCTGCTCGAAGAGATGCCACCATTCCTGGGTGGCGGCGGGATGATCCGCGAGGTGTTCGACGATCGCGCGACGTGGGCGCCGTTGCCCGAGAAATTTGACGCGGGCACGCCGAACGTCGCCGACTCGATTGCGTTCGGGGTGGCGATCGACTACCTGGAGGCGCTCGGGATGCAGAACGTGCGGGCGCACGAGGTCGACGTGGCGGGGTATGCGCTCGAGCGGCTGGCCAGCGTGCCGGACGTGGCGGTGTACGGGCCGCGCGATCCCTCGGCGCGCACCGGGGTGGTGTCGTTCAACCTGGAGGGGGTGCACCCGCACGACGCGGGGACGGTGCTGGACGAAGCGGGCATCGCGGTGCGCGCGGGGCATCACTGCTGCCAGCCGCTGCACCGGGTGCTGGACGTGGCCGCGACGCTGCGCGCCAGCTTCTACATCTACAACTCGCGCGACGAGGTGGATGCCCTGGTCGACGCGCTGGCCACAGCGAGGCGTCTCTACCGGCGCAGGATCTAGACGTGGTGGCCGTTGGCCCGCACGCAGCCGTGGGACTTTTGCTGCGGGTCCATCGGCTCCCCGCACAGCGGGCACCGCGGCCGGCCGGCGGCGACCACCTCTGAGATATTGCGGCTGAGCGCCCGCAGTTGATCGCGGGTAGCGCGGCACGCGAAGGTAGCCGGCTGATTCGACGACTCTTCCTCTTCTGAGGAGCCTTCTGACGAGCCGCTGCCCTCCAGGTCATATACGAGGAGCACGTAGCGCGGCCCGGTCTCGAGCTCGCTTTCGTCCTGTCCGAGCGCCAGACGGCCCACCTTGAAGTCGACCGTGGGATTCGGCGGAAACGTCTCAGCCGGGGGCTGGCGCGGTGGTCGGCCCGTCATGCTGCCTTGAAACTCGGCCAGCAATTGTTCAACCGCCAGTCCGAGCGCCTGGAGCTGCTCTTTTTCGACCCACAGCGCGGCCGCCCGACCGTCGCCACTTTCGACCATCAAGCGAAACGTGCGGTGACCAGGTTCACCAATCGCCTGGGCCTGCAACCGACTCGCGGGCCCGAAGACGTACTGGGCTTCAAACACTATTTTCAGATAGTACTGGTCGCGAAAGAACTTGCCTTCACCCTGGGGCGGGCGTAGGCTTGAAGTCCAGACCCAACAAAGGAGGGCTCAGCCGTGGGCCGCATCATCGTTGCGAATCGTCGCGGACACCAACTCGTGGAGTGGAGCGCAGACACTGATTCTGAGGAGGCTCGCGAGAGCATCCTCGAGGCCGAGCGCATCCTGCGCGAAGCGCGCGAAAAGGGCTGCGCGGTTTCCAAGAAGGTGGGCACTCAGCACGTGCTCGACGACGGGGTGTTCGACCCGTACGCCGAGGAGTACCAGATCATCGCGCCCATCGCCGGAGGCTAGCCCCACACTCTTTAATGCCAGTCCTCGATCCGCTCCGCGGATTGTGGCAGCGGCTACTGGCGTGGGATCTCCTGCCCACGCCAGGGCCGGAAGGCGCGCGCCGTGATGGTCCCGTCGAGCGCCCCTGGCGCTACTACTGGGACCATCTGCCCAAGCGCACCGCGGGCGCTGATTTTTCCGCCCACGATTACCAGGACGCCCGCCAGCGGGCCGAAGAAGTCGCGCGCACGACGTTAGGCGAAGACCTGTGGCAGAGGTTGATGATGGACGGCTACCTCGACGTCCCATCGCGGCGGTACACAGGCGTTACCTATCGGCTGACGATCGGCCATCGGATTCGGGTGATCTGTGCGCCAGGCGCGCGCTCGCCGTGGCCGTACGAGTACCTGTGTATCAATCCAACGTATCCGCTGCCTGAGCTGGAGTTTTTCGCGCACCTATACCTGTACGCGCGCGATCGAGAGGACACCCTGGTGCGCGTGGCCGCGCCCCAGCCATGGGACCAGCGCCTCGGCAGGACGTTCTAGCGCTGTCTGAGGAGCCGCTCCATGAGCAGGCGCATGGCGGTCATCGGCTCTAGCTCTGGCGAAGTGCGTAGCAGGTCCGCGAAGAGGCGGCCGGCGTCGCGACCGCGGGCTTCGGCCATGTCGATCAAGCGGCCCGCCTCGGCCTGAATCTCGAGCCAGTCTGCCGGCGGATCGCGGTCGACGTAGACCCGATCCAGGTACTGCTGGGCGCGCTGGTCGCCGTTGAGCTCCAGTCCGCGATACAGGTCGATCAATTCGACTGGCGGCAGGCCGTGCTCGAGCCGCTCCTCGATCGCAAAGCGGCGCAGACGTGCCTGGGCTTCGATCGCCAGGTCGAACAGCTCGGGCTCGCGATCGCCGAGGCGTTCGTACAGGAGGTCGAGCGCGTCGTCGGCCTCGAGCTCGTCCAGGTCTTCGGGATCGTCGAAGATCGAGCGCTCCGTGCGCCCAGATCCGCCGCCGGTGCGCGAGATGCCCGCGAGCCGCGCCAGTTGTTCGAGCGGATCCTGCCCGTGCATGGCGACGCCACTGGCGCGTCGCCAGACCGCCGTGAGATCCAGACCACGATCGCGAGCACTGGCTTCCAGGTCCACCACCCGGTTTTCGACCTCGCGCCAGTCGGGCGGGACCTCGCGCAGCATGAAGCGCCGATCGGCGTAGCGGACCGCGGCCTTTTCGCCAGCCAGATCCGCATACAGGGCCACCACCGCGGTGGGTGCCACGCCGTGCTCGAGCGTGCTGGTGACGATGTAGCGGACAATACGCCCGGCGGCTTCTGGCGACAGATCCGACAGCGTGGGTTGCGGCTCGACGGGGACTGGTGTGGAGTCGATGTCGAGCGGAGTTGGATCGAGGTCGCGAGCGGCGTTCATCAGCGCTTCTTCCGAGGTTTTATAGCACTCCTCGAACCACCGCGAACCGTTTTGCTGCGGCTCCGCTTCGCGGCCCCTGACACTGGGCGACGGCCTGGCCGACGATCGCGCGGCGCACCGCTGGCAGAGTTCGGCTCGTCTTCCGGCAGCGCACGCACCTCCCAGTCGACGTCGAGATCGTCATCGTCGTCGTCGGTCTCCGGCAGGCCGCCGATGGCCCACTCGTAGCTGGCGCTGACCACGCCGCGACGCAGCAGGACGTCGGCCGCGTCCAGGCTCGGGATCAGGCGGCTGCCCAGTGGGCCTTTCTGCGCCGCGCCGCGCAGCTGGCCGATCAGGTCGAGCGTCTTCTGCAGCGCGCCGACCAGGTCGCCCTCCTGCAGCCGCGCTCGCTGCCCGATCGCGGCCAGGTCGCGCCCTTCGGCCCAGGCCAGAGCGACGCCGTGGAAGTCGACGGGCAATGCCCGCGACATTTGCAAGCCGTGGCGCTCTTCTTCGCGCAGGACACCACCGTGCAGGGCATCCAGGATCTCGCGCAGCCGGTGGAGGCGTCGGCTCAGCGGCAGGCCGCGGACGGAGGAGTCGCGGTCGGTGGCGAACCAGGACAGGGCCTCCGCAAGCTCGGCCGGTTCGAGGGCTTCGAGCTGCTGGTTGGTGAGCAGCTCACACAGGGTCAGCGCGTTCGTATCGAAGAGGCTGCGCAGGTAGGGCGCTTTGTGGGTGGGACGCCCATCGCGCAGGTAGTCGTAGCGCTCGAGCACGCGGGCGAGGCCCTCCACGGTGCGGCGCGCCTCGACGGTGGCGGTTCGCCGCGCGCGGCGTAGCTCGTAGTCGACGCGACTCAGCTCCTGGGTGCGCTCGAGCATGTCCTGGCGGCGCGTCTCTCCGTCCCGCGCGCGGTCTTCGGCAAAGGCGTCTTCGAGCGCTTGCTTGCGCTCGGTCAGCTCTTGCAGGGTGCGGTCGTGCTGGAAGCGGAGCAAGCTGCGGGCGTACAGGTCGGCCAGGCGCTCTTCGTCCTCGGGTCGGAGCCAGAGGTTCATGGCGGTGGAGTACGTGGGCCGGAACGCACTGTCCAGCGGCAGCAGATCACTGGTCAGTACGCGCAGCGTCTGCGGAAACGTCACCCACGGCGAATACATGAGCAGCGAGACGCCGCGCTCGTCGATGCCGCGGCGTCCGGCGCGGCCGGTCATCTGTCGATACTCGTTGGGCGTCAACAGGCGACGGCTCTGGCCGTCGAACTTCAGCATCTCGCCGATGACGACCGTGCGAGCCGGCATGTTGATGCCGAGTGCCAGGGTGTCGGTGGCAAAGACGGCGCGCAGCTTGCCAGCCTGGAAGAACTCCTCGACCAGCAGCTTGACCTGGGGCAAGAGTCCGGCGTGATGCACTGCGACCCCGCGCGGCAGAAACCGGCCGATCAGCATCGCGACCTGGCGGAGATTGCGGTCTTCCGGGCTCAGGTCGCCGAGGCGCGCCTTGGCTTCTCTGACCAGCTCATAGGCGTGCGACACGGGCCTGAGCGCCACGCATGCGGACGCGGCCTCTTCCGTCGCGCGGCGACTGAAGACAAAGTAGATGGCGGGTGTGAGCTCTTCGCCCTCCAGGTAGCGCACGACGCGCCAGGCGGCGGGTATTTCGCGCGGGTCCTTGTCCGCGCTGCCGACGCGGTCCTCACCGCGGAAGCCGCCGGTCGAAACGCCACCCCAACGCACGCGCCCGGCGAGTTCGCCGCCGACGGATCTGAGCCGACGCGCCTCAGCGGTGACGTTGCCATCGGCGTCCATGACGGTCGAGACGTTGAACGTCGCCTTCTCGAGCTTTTCAGGATCGGCGTCCGGCAACCAGTAGCGGTGCTCCAGCGGCACGGCGCGCTGGTCGTGGAAGACGCACGTCAGCTCGCCATGCGCGTCGCGGATCCATTCGGCGATCTCCGCGGTGTTGGGGACCGTAGCCGACAGGCACACCAGCGGTACGCCTTTCGGCGCCAGCAGGATCGACTCTTCCCAGGCGGTGCCGCGCTCGGCATCGCCCATGTAGTGGACTTCGTCGAAGACGATGGCGCCCACGTCGGCAAGACTCGAACCGGTGACCAGCATGTTGCGCAGCACTTCGGTGGTCATGACCAGGATGGGCGCGTCGCGGTTGACCACGATGTCGCCGGTGAGCAGGCCGACCTGGTCGTCGCCCCAGATAGCGCGGAAGTCGCGGTACTTCTGATTGGAGAGCGCCTTGATCGGCGTGGTGTAGATCGCCCGGGCGGCGTACGTGCGGGCCATGAAGATGCCAAATTCGCCGACGATGGTCTTGCCGGTTCCGGTTGGTGCCGCGACCAGGACCGAATGGTGGTTGGCCAGAGCCTGGATCGCCTCGAGCTGAAAGCCGTCGAGCTGATACGGCAGCCGCGCGGTGAACTCGTCGACCAGGGCTTCGGGGGTCATGTCCTCCTTAGAAGTGTAGGCGGCGTCGCGTCAGGCTCTGAGCCAGAGCTGAGCATGGGTGTGGCCTACACTCTGGCGGGCGCCGCAGCCCGCCGGTGGAGCCGGAACTCTATTTCTCGAAAGGTCACATACCGATGTCCGACGACAAAGCTGATACTCCCGTACTTGACCTGCTCGCGTCGATGACCGCCGATTCGCTGGAAGCCTCGACGCTCGACGCGCGGTCGCTGATGATCGCGCGGATCGCCGCGATGGTCGCCAGTGACGCCCCGCCCGCCTCCTATCTCCTGAACCTCGGTGCGGCGGTGGACATTGGCGTCGACGTGGACACGGTCCAGGGCGTGTTGACCGCCGTGGCGCCCATCGTCGGGACGTCTCGCGTGATGGCCGCCTCCGGCAATATCGCGCGCGCATTAGGGTTGGCGCTCGACATCGCCGAACTGGAGGACGAGGACGAGGACGACGACGACGAGGACTGACTGACAGGCGGTCTACACTTTGGCGGCTTCGGCGGCCGGCAGCGCGCCCGCGCCGCCGGCTTCCAGGTCGAAGTCGTACAGGTCCGAGACGGTG
>JAFAWJ010000429.1 GCA_019242065.1 Chloroflexota bacterium | reverse complement strand
CTGGCGCACGGCCGAGTACCTGGTCAGCAATCTGCGGGTGTTTGGTCACGAGGGGCTGGTGCGTCGTCGCGAGTCGGCGACATTGCTGACCTCCCTCTCCGACATCGAGACACGGCAGGGCCTGGTGGGCCGCACGCTCGGCTACGGCAATATCCGCATCATCTCCGCCGCGGGCCGACCGGGCACGGACACGTTCACCGCTGTGAAAGAGCCCGGAGCATTCAAGCAGAACATTCTCGAACAAAAGGCGCGTATCACGATCGGCGGTGGTGTCGCCGGTCCGACTGCCGCGGAACGCGCGGAAGCCGTGGAGATGCTCAGCCAGCTGGCGACGCTGCGCGATGGGGGCGCGATCACGCAGGTGGAATACGAGGCCAAGCGCGCCGACTGGGTTGCCAAAATCTAGCGTCCTGTCGGCGGCACGATGAGACAGGTCGTAGCGCTCTACAAGACGGAGTTGCGCGTCTTGTGGAACTGGAAGGGCGGCCCGCTGGCGCTCGTGTGGCGGTTCGTGCTGACGGTGGTGGTGGCCGCGCTGGCGTTCACCGGTGCGGCCCTGATCGTGCCGGGTCTGCACGTCGACACATTCGCGGCGGCGGTCGGCGCCGTCATTTTGATGACCATCTTCAACGCGGTGGTCCGCTCGGTGCTGCTCGCGCTCGTGACACCCTTCTCGCTGATCCTGACCGGAGTGCTGGTGATCGTCCTGCAGATCTTTGCGTTCCTGGTCGTAGCCCAGTGGGTGCCGGGCGTGCGGGTGGATGGCATCGGATCGGCGCTGGTCGGCTCGCTGATATACGCCATGATCGACACGATTCTGACCTCTGTCCTGGGCGCGGATCGCGGCGGCACATACTACACGCACCTCATCCGTGCGCTCCTGGTGGAGATTGGCTCGCCACCGTCGATCCGGCCGGGACTGGTCATCATCCAGATCGATGGGCTCGCATATCCGATCCTGGCCGGCCGCATCCGGGCCGGATCGGTGAACACCATGGCCGACTGGGTACGCGATCGCACGCACAAACTCTCACGCTGGGAGGCGCTGCTGCCGTCTATGACCTCCGGTAGCCAGGCCGGGATTCTGCATGGCAACAACGACGGGATTCCGGCCTTCCGCTGGTACGAGCGCGATCGTCGCCACTTGATGGTCTCAAGCAATCCCGTGGATGCCGCGGAGATGGTCCGACGGGTCTCCAACGGCGAGGGTTTGCTGTCGAACAACGGAGTGAGTATCTGCAACCTGTTGACCGGTGACGCGGTGCGCACATATCTGACCACCGCCGCCATCCGACAACCGGATCAGGGTGTGGGCCAAACCAGAGGATTCACGTCGTTTTTCTTCAGTCCCAGTGGTTACCTGCGCTCGCTGACCATGTTCATCGGCGAATTCATCAAAGAGCGCGTCCAGGCGGCGCGGACTCGACGTTCAGGGATCCGGCCCCAGATGCACCGCGATCTCAAGTACGCGGCGATGCGCGCGGCGAGCAATGTGGTCCTGCGCGACATGAACACCTCGCTGATTATTTACGAGATGTACCAGGGCGCCAACGTCATCTATGCGGATTTCACGGACTACGACGAAATCGCGCATCACTCCGGACCCGAACGGGTGGAGGCCCTCCAGGCGCTCGACGGCATCGACGCGACCATCGCCACGCTGGTCAAAGCCGCCGAGGACGCGCCGCGGCCGTACCGCTTCATCGTGTTGTCGGACCATGGACAGAGTCTCGGGGCGACGTTCAAGCAGCGCTACGGCCAGAGTATTGGTGAAGTGGTGCAGGATTTGATGGCTGGCCGCGCGACGGTGTTTCAGTCCAAAACCCAGGCTGAAGGCTCGACGTTCGTCAACTCGTTTTTGTCGGAGGTGACTAAAAGCAAAGGCGTCAGCGGCACCGTCGCGCGTGCGGCGCTGGCCAATCACACCACCCACGGTGTCGTCGAACTCCAGCACGAGGAAGCTCCACCGCCGGCTGACGCCTCCTCTATCGCGGTCGTCGGCTCGGGCAACCTGGGTCTCATCTACTTCACGGGACATGACCATCGACTGACCGCCGAGGAGCTAGAAGAGCTGCACCCGAATCTCGTGTCGACGCTGGCCGCCCACCCTGGCGTGGCGATGCTCATGGTCCGCTCGTCGACGCGGGGGACGATCGTCTTCGGGCGGCGCGGCTGCCGGTATCTGGACGACGACCGGGTCGAGGGCGAAGACCCGACGGCAGTGTTCGGCCCGCACACGGTCATGAGTCTCAAACGTGAAGACGCCATGACCCACGCGCCCGACCTGTTGCTGATCAGCCAGTACGACCCAGAGCTGGGGGAAGTCGCGGCGTTCGAGGAGTTGATCGGATCGCACGGCGGTCTCGGCGGCCCGCAGACGGAGCCATTTATCCTGCACCCGGTCGAATGGGAGCTGGACGAGGCGGTGCCGCTGGGTGCGCCCGCGATGTACCGCAATCTGCGCCGCTGGCTCGAATCAGAGGGCATTCCGTTGGGTAAGAACTGCCCAAGTGCCGTACAGTTGGCACACCACTGAAAGAGAAGCTCGAAGGAGTGAACGTCCCATGATGAGACGCAGACCCGTTGTTATGCGCCGGGGCCCGGGCCTGGTCGGCACGGTGGCTCGCACCGCGGTCGTGGCGGGTACGGCGACCGCCGTCAGCGGTTCGATGATCCGTCACCAGAACCAGAAGGACCAGGCGGCCGCCGAGGAGCAGATGGCTCAGCAGCAGGCGTACGAGAACCAGGCCCAGCTGGAAGAGATGCAGCGGCAGATGGCCGCGATGCAGGCCCAGCAAGTTCAGGCCGCGGTCCCGCCGTCACCGCCGGCCGCTGCTCCGCCGCCGCCCCCGGCCGCGCCCGTAGCGGCACCTGCTCCCGCTCCGGCCGCGCCTGTTAGCGACATGATCACCCAGCTGCAACAGCTCAACGAGCTCAAGAACGCCGGCGCGCTGACCGATGCCGAGTTCCAGGCTGCCAAAGCCAAACTGTTAGGCACGGCCTAGCCGAAGCGCGCGGCAATAATTCAGCCCCGTGCCCTAGATGGCCCACCGGCCGCTCGTCGAGCACAGCAACTCGTACAACCTGTTCGTCTTCGTCCTGACGATCTTCTCGCTGTTGATCATGGTCGGGCTGTTGCTGCCGCTCGATGCCCAGACCAGCGGGTTGTTGCGGTTCTACGACAACGCGATCTGCGTGATCTTCCTGCTCGACTTCGGCCTCACGATGCGGCGCTCTCCGAGCAAGTCGCAGTATTTCTTTCAGCAGCGCGGTTGGCTCGACTTGATGGGGTCGATTCCGGCCCTGGGCTTCTTCGAGTTCACCGCGCTGCTGCGGCTGGCACGTCTAAGCCGCCTGGCGCGGATCTCGCGGTTGCTCCAGGAAAGCGACCGAGGCGCACTGGTCGGGGATGTCATCCGGAACCGCGCGCAGTACGCGGCGGTGGTGACGCTGTTGCTGGCGATGATCGTCCTGACCGTCGCCAGCATCTTCGTGCTCGAATTTGAAAGCCGTGCGCCGGACGCGAATATCACCACGGGCGGCGATGCGGCGTGGTGGGCGATCGTCACCATCACCACCGTGGGGTACGGGGACAAGTTCCCGGTTACCCCCGGCGGACGGATCACCGGCGTCTTCGTGATGGTCTCTGGCGTGGGCATCATCGGTGCCCTGGCCAGCATTTTCGCCAGCATCCTGGTGCCGCCGCCGGCGTCGACGCAGCCCACGTCCGAGCCCGCGCCGGGTGTCGAACAGGAGCTGGCGGCCGTACGCGTCGAGCTCGCGGCTATCCGCGAGGCGCTGCAGCGGCTCGGCGGCGCCTCAGGGTAGCGGTGGCTCCCGCTCCTCGTCGAGCTGGCGCTGCTGGCGCTCCTGCTCGGCGTGGGTGCGCGCCATGATCGCGATCGTCAGCGACACCATGCCCAGGACGATCCCGACGGCGACGCCGAGGGCCAGGATGTCCGTGGATCCATTCCAGGTGACGGCGCTCCCCAGAAATGTCACCGCCAGCAGCACCGCGACGACGCCGAGGAGTCGCTCCTTGAGGTCGTCCAGGGTGGTGATCTTGAGCCAGCCCGGCATGGGCAAGCCCGGGTCGATGAACAGCTCGTACAGACCGACCGCGACGATATACAGGACCGTGCCGATCAGGAACAGGTCGATCATCGTGACCAGGTCGACGGACAGGACCTTGGCGCCTGTGGTGGACAGGTCCAGATTACCGAGGGTGCGAAAGACAATGCCGACGGTGGCCAGGCCGCCGTACACCAGGGCCGTGGCCGAGGCGATGAACGAGCCGACCACGGCCACGACAATGAAGTAGCGACTGCTGCCGAGCAGCCGTCGGACGAGGCGAGTCATGGCGGAGTCGCGAGGCGCGAGTCATGCGTCACGACTCAGCAGTGTAGAGCCGAGCTGACGGCTCGCTTCAGTGCAGACAGAACTCGTTGCCCTCGGGGTCCTGCATCACGATCGAAAAGCCACGCCAGTCGTCGTTGGTCGACAGCTCGCGTGCGCCGAGCGTTTGCAGCCGCCGCGATTCGGCCTGCGCCTGCGTGCGTCGCTGGTCGAGTGGCGCCGAGGGTCCGCCCGTGACGGCCAGGTCGACGTGCAGCCGGTTCTTCACGGCTTTGGCCTCCGGCACGCGCTGGAAGTAAAAGCGTGGTCCCTTGCCGTCCGGATCGACGACGGCGCTGGCGGAGTTCCAGTCGGACTCGGGAATGTTGCGCGACTCCAGAAAGGCTTGCCACGAGGCGAAGCCTGGGGGCGGGTCCGCCAGCCTGTATCCGAGGGCCGCGGCCCAGAACTCGGAGAGCCGCTCTGGATCGGCGCAGTCGATGACCACCTGGATGCCCGTTGCCATGGCCGTTGATTATCACCGAGACGCGCACCTGGCATTGAGCCAGGCGTGCGTTCATACGCGGGCTCACTGTCGAGTACGTGCACCCTGGACCCCGGCGTGCAGGCGTAATCCTTTACGTCGGCTGAGGACGTTCGGCTGAGTCAGTCGTCGTCGGTATCGAACAGCCGCGCCAGCTGGAGGAACTCGCGGCGCTCGTCAGCGCCCAGCTCCTCCAGCAGCGT
>JAFAWJ010000313.1 GCA_019242065.1 Chloroflexota bacterium | reverse complement strand
TGATGGAGTGGTCCAGCGGTCCGTGGGCGATCCCGAACGTGCAGGTCATTTCCGGGGTGGCCAGCCACGTCTGGACGGTGGGCGGCGCTTCGAAGCCGGTGGTCTGGGCCAGGAACACCTCGCCGATACCGTCGCCCAACAGAATTTCAGGCATCTTTTCTACTGCCGGGCTGTACACCCGGTTGTGCACCCGCAGGAGCTTGCGCTCACATCGCGCGGCGACCGCCAGCATGCGGTTGCCCTCGGGCAACGTCGGCGCGAGTGGTGGCTTTTCGCACACGACGTGCTTGCCGGCCTGGAGCGCCTCGGTGGCGTACTGCTCATGTACATCGTGCGGCAGCAGGACGCCGACGCACTGCACATCCGGGTCGCTCAGCACATCCTGCCAGCTGGCGTACACCCGCTCCACGTTGGCCGCCTCCGCACGCTCGTGCGCGAGCCGCTGGTCGAGGTCGTACACTCCGACCACCTCTGCTATTTGCACAAAGGCAATCCCCCGGTCGGGGGCAACGAGATGGCGGAGTCGCTGGCTCAGTTGTAAGACTTTTTCCCCAGAGGGGACCCAGTTGGTGGAGACGCCCGCCGTCAGTCACGTTTCAGTCGGACAGTCGTCCCGTAGACCGAAGAAGCGTGCGCTGGACGATCAGGTCGTGCTCCGCCGGGCGATCTGGCGCGCGCTCGCCGCGCAGGACGCCGACGAAGGCCGCGAGCTCGCGCTCGTACAGCGTTTGACGCTCGACGGGCTCCAGGTTCTCAACTCTTTCACTGTCATCCCGCGCCACCCGCAACGTACGCACCGGATCGAACGGCTGCAGCACCGCGCTCCCGTGTGCCCCATACACCTCGAAGCGCCGCGCCGCGGGCCGCGCCTCCATTGCTGCGATATCGAGCACCGCCAGCGCATGTGGAAACTCCAGGACGCACACGGTGTTGTCCGCATACTCCGGCAAGTGCGGCGTGGCATCGTTCCGCAACGTCGTCGACACCCGCACCGGCTCGCCCAACAGCCAGACCATCTGGTCCAGCATGTGTCCGCCGAGGTCGTACAGGATGCCGCCGAGGTGCCGGCTCTGCTCGCGCCGTTCGGCGAGACCAACGTTGGTGGACATATGCGCGCGCACGGCGAACACCTCACCCAGCTCGCCACTCCGCGCCATCGAGGTGACCTGCTCGAACCCGGGGCTGTAGCGGAACATGTAGCCCATCTGCACGTGCAGCCGCCGCTCCGCCGCCTGGCGCATGAGCTCGACAAAGCCGGGCCAATCATCACCGGCGGGTTTGTCGAACCACACATGCTTGCTGGCCGCAACGGCCTGCGCGGCAAGTGGCAAGCTGGCGTGATTGCGCACCTCGACGGCGACCGCGTCAATCGTCGGATCGTCGAAAATGGCGGCCAGTGATGGAAACCAGCGCGCCCCATCGAACGACTCCGGGCGGTTGCGCGAAAACGATTCGGACTCGTAGATCCCGACCGCCTCGACATCCGCATTCGCGCACAACGCCCGCCACTTGCCGAGCGCATGCCCGTGGCCAGTTCCAACTTGAGCGATCCGCACCATACTCGGTGTCCGCGGCTTCGGCCTGGGACCTAGCCGGTGCGCTCGTTCTGGCGCGCCACGGCTTCGATGACGATCTTCAGGGCATCGGCCAGGAGCCGAATGGTGTCGCGGTAGTCGCCGCTCTCGTCGCGCGCCATGGCATCGTTGATGATCTCCTGCGCGTTTTCCAGGTGACGGGTCACTACTTGATCAGGCATGCCGCCATCGTACCGGTCACGCGTTGGCGGCAACTCGCGTCAAAGCGCCCTTCCAGTGAGCTCGCGGGCGATGACCAGGCGCTGGATTTCGGCGGTGCCTTCCCAGATCTGGTAGATCTTGGCGTCGCGGTGCCACTTTTCTACGGGGAAATCGCGGATGTAGCCGTAGCCGCCCAGGACCTGGATGGCGTCTTCGGTGACGCGCATCGCCACGTCCCCGGCTTTCAGTTTGGCCATGCTGGCCGCGCGGGCGAAGGGGCGGTTCTGGTCGGCGGTCCAGGCCGCCTTCCAGACCAGGAGTCGCACCGCTTCGATCTCGGTGGCCATGTCGGCCAGTTTGAAGGCGATGGCCTGGTGAGCGGCGATGGGCTTGCCGAACGTCTTGCGCTGCAGCGCGTACTCCAGCGCATATTCGTGCGCCGCGCGGGCAATGCCCAGCGCGCCAGCTCCGATGCCAGGCCGGGTCCGCTCCAGCGTCTTCAGCACGCCGACCCCACCCTGTCCGCGTTCACCGCCGAGCAGATTCTCGGTCGGCACGAAACAATCCTCCAGGATGACTTCGCCGGTGTGCGACGCGCGCACGCCCATCTTGCGTTCCTTCTTGCCGGACTTCAGTCCCGGATTGCCCTTGTCCACCACGAACGCCTGGATACCCGCCCAACCGGCCGTCGCGTCGGTGGTCGCAAAAATTACATGGACATCCGAAATCCCGCCATTGGTAATGAACCGCTTCGTGCCATTCAGGACGAAGCCGCCCTCGACGCGTTTGGCCGTCGTCCGCAACGCTGAAACGTCGGACCCAGCTTCGGGCTCGGTCAGCGCCATCGCGCCGAGCACCACGCGCGACGAATCGCAGAACATCGGCATATAGCGGGCCTTCTGCTCCGGCGTACCGCACTGGTCAATGGCCGTCGCGCACAGGCTGCTGCCGGTGATCGCGATGGCCATACCCGCGCAACCCCAGCTCAGCTCTTCAGTGACGACCATCTGGGTGACCAGGTCGCTCACACCGCCGCCGCCGTATTCTTCGGGATACGCATAGGTGTCCAGGCCCAGCGCATGGGCCTGATTCATGATCGGCCAGGGCGTTTCTTCGGATTCGTCGTACTCGGGCGCGGCCGGCCGCACGACGTCTCGAGCGAATTCATGGACCAGGTCGCGCAGGTCCTTCTGTTCCTGTGTCAGATCGAAGTCAACCATCGGTGCTCTCGAGCTCCTCTATATGGCGGTGGCGCCGCCGTCGACGGCGATGACCTGGCCGGTGATAAACGCCGAAGCGTCGGAGGCAAACAGTACGGCGATGCCTTGCAGATCGTGCTCGCCACCAAGCCTCCGCAGCGGCGTGGCGCTGGCGATCTCATCGCCGTGATGACTCAGCACGCCGGCCGACATCCTGGTCGGAAAGAAGCCCGGACAGATGCAGTTCACGGTGATGTTGTGCGCCGCCAGCGTGGCCGCCAGCGCGCGGGTGAAGTTGACCACCGCGCCCTTGCTGGTGTTGTACGGCAGGGTGGGCATCACCCGCGGATCGCTGCCCCGCAAGCCGGCCACCGAGGCGATGTTGATGATGCGCCCGCCCGCGCCGCGCTCGATCATGTGCAAGCCCACGGCGCGGCTGACGAAATACGTACCGTCGACATTGGTCCGGACGACCTTGTCCCAGGCGTCGAAGGGCAGCTCCTCGAAGGGCGCTCCCCATGTGGCGCCCGCATTGTTGACCAGGATGTCGATGTACTGGAACCGGTCGAGGACCTGCTGGACGGCGGCCTCGACCTCGTCCTTGTGGGAGATGTCACACGTGGTGGACATCGCCGTAATCCCTTTGGCGCTGAGCGTATGGGTCGCTTCGATCAGCCCCGGTTCGCGGCGAGCGGTGATCGCCACCGCGGCGCCCGCCTCGCCGAGGCCTTCGGCGATCTGGAGCCCGAGGCCACGGCTGCCGCCGGTGACGAGCGCCACTTTTCCGTCGAGGCGAAAACTGTCGAGGACGGTCATTGTCGGTGCAGTTTAAACGGTTGGTTAGCTCCAGAGCTGGCGCGAGGCGAGCTCCGCACCCTGGGCCAGCACTTCGAGCTTGGCCCACGCCAGCGACTGGTGGATGCGTCCGCCCAGGCCACAGTCAGTACCGGCGATGACGTTCTCGCGTCCGACCACCTGCGCGTACTGGATGATGCGGTCGGCAACGACCTCCGGATGTTCGACGACGTTGGTGGAGTGCGACACGACGCCTGGAATGAGGACCTTGCCCTCCGGCAGCGCCACGTCGCGCCACACCTTCCACTCGTGCTCGTGCCGCACGTTACCGGCTTCGACGGAGAAGGCTTCGGCTCGAACCGTCAGCAGTACGTCCAGGATGTCACGTAGTGGAATGTCGGTGAGGTGCGGTCCGTGCCAGCTGCCCCAGCACATGTGGTAGCGGACGCGGTCCTCCGGAATGCCCTCCAGCCCATGATTCAGCGCGGCGATACACAGCCGCGCGTACTCGCGATACTGCTCGACGGTGACAGACGGGTCCATCGCGTCCCAGTTCTCGGCCATGCCCGGATCGTCGATCTGGAGGACGAAACCGGCGTCCACGATCGCGCGGTACTCGGTGCGCATGGCATCCGCGATGGCGAAGAGGAATTCCTCCTGGGAGGCGTAGTAGCGGTTCTGCTCGCGCCCAAAGCTGCCCGGAGCGACGGCGGTCATGAACGCCTCGGCATTCGGAGTCCGCTGTAGCGCCGCACGCAGGTTGTCGATATCCGCCTTCAGCGCGTCGCCGCCACGGTACGTGACGGGACTGGTGATCTCGCGACCCATCGGTCGCGGCCGGCCGGCGTACATCTCCTTGTCGATGTCGGCGTAGACCTCCGGAAAGGCCTGCCGGTCACGGCGCTGATAGAACGTACGCGGCTTGACGGTTGCAGCTGGAGCCGCCGCGGCGGCCGGCTCAGCCGGTGTATCCCAGCCGGTAAGACGCTGCATCAGATAACTCAGCCAGGAGCCGTACTCGATCCGGCTGCGCATCGATTTGCCGTACTCACCGTCGTTGACAACGTCGATGCCGAGGTCCGCCTGTCGCTCGACGACCTCCGCGACGGCGCTCCGCAGGCGCTCGCGGTGCAGGACTACGTCGGCCTGACCGTCGGCCAGCTCCGCGTTCAAAGTCACCAGGTCGTCGGGACGCGGCAACGACCCTGCGTGCGTGGTCAGGATGCGCGTTTCGCTGTGTCGCAAGTGCGGGCCTCCCGAGGCGTTTCTCAACGTCAATCCTAGACGCTAGACCCCGAACAGACACCAGTCGGACGCTGACGCGCGTCCGCGGCGAGCCGCATACTCGGCTCACACAAAGGAGCCACCACCCACCCTATGCCAACCCTCAAGGACCTGCGCACCGCCGCCGGTCTGTCCCAGAACGAGCTCGCCAACGCCTCGGGCGTCTCGATCGAAGCCATCAAAAAGATCGAGACGGGCAAAGTCGAGCGACCCCATCCGGCGACGCTGCGTCTGCTGGCGGCGGTGCTGGGCCAGGTGCCGGCGGTGATGAACGGCTCACGCGATGGCCCGGTCTTCGACACGGGCATGTTCGACAACGCCCGCCGCCACAACGGCGCGTGTGTACTGGTGGTGCCCGATCCTCGCCACGGCGTACCCGAGGGCTTCGTGCCGCTGCGCCAGACGACGCTCTCGGGGAGCATCGTCGGTCCACTCGCGCACCTGCGCCTGGTGCAGCTCTTCAGCTACTCACGGTTGGAATGCGAGCGGGTCGTCGAGGCGATCTATCGTTTTCCGTTGCCCGGCGACGCGGCGGTCACCAGCGTGCGCGTGCAGTTTGGCGACGTGACGGTCCAGACGCACCTGGCCGAGCGCGCCGAAGCCGAACAGCAGTA
>JAFAWJ010000205.1 GCA_019242065.1 Chloroflexota bacterium | reverse complement strand
AGCTTCATCCGTCCGCCCGGCTGGTTGCCGCGAGATCCGCCGCCGAGTGGATGGAGGCATCCAGGATCACGGCGAGGATGGTGCCCCGCGCCACCTGCGGGTGCTCGGTTTACCACAGGGCAATGGCGGCGAGCAACGCCAACGGCTCGAGCCAACCGTCGTCGCTTCGAACGCGGTGACGCCTATGCTGATGGTTCCCAGTCAGCCGCCGGCCCGGTCGCTTCGGCGAATAACCAGGGCGCGGTCGTGAACGTCACGCCTCCGTCGAGCGACGGTGGCAGCCCGATCGCTTCGTACAGGGTTGCGTCCAATCGGGGCGGTGTGACTGCCACGGGCACGGGCAGCTCGATTGCTGTCGCCGGCCTGAGCAATGGCACTAGCTACACCTTTACGGTGGTCGCGACCAACGCCGTCGGCAACAGCCCAGCCTCGACGGCTTCCAACGCGCTGACGCCCAGCACCGCGGCGCCGCCGCTCAACGCCAACTTCGTCAACGCGCAGGTCATCACCGGCAGCGACAACACCGTGAGCGGCACCAACGTGAACGCGACTACGGAGCCTGGTCTGCCGAATACCGCTTCTGGCGGAGCGTCCGTGTGGTACGCGTTGACCGTGGCGACTGGCGCCGGACCGCCGCAGATCGATACCTGCGGCAGCGACTTTTCGCCGCTGGTCGGCGCCTACACGGGTGCGCTCGCCGTGTTCTGTGGAACCACCAACACGTGGATCTCAGGACGGCAGGTCTTCCTTCCGCTCGACGCGGGCACCATCTACTTCGCGGTTGAAGGCGGGCTTGGCCCCACCGGCCCTGGCGAGGGCAACTTTAACCATCACTGGGGGCAGGCCGGCGGATAACGCCACGCCTCGCTTACGTTGGAGGGCTGTCCCGAACTACCTCGTAGCACAGCAAAGACAGCCCTGCGCTTGCTGAGCGTGCGAACCATACTCGTCGCGGACTTCGCGCACGGCCGCCTTTCCGGAGGTTCGCCGTATGCCGCAAAGCCACCTGGCAGCCCCGAGAGTGCGACGAACGGGTAGTACCGTGGGATATCGATCATGGCAATCCACGTAGAACGGGCGATGCAGCTCATTCAGGCTGCGCACGCCGAAGCACAGAGCATCGATCTCGCGGTCACGGCGGTGGTCGTCGACGAGAGTGGCCGGCTGATCGCCCTCGGACGGATGGACAGTGCCCGGCCGATCACCGTCGACATTGCAATGAACAAGGCGTACACGGCGGCCAGCTTTCAGCAGTCGACCGACGAGCTGAAAAGCGTCGCGGGGCAGGCCTGGTTCCAGAGCCTGATCGTCTCCAGTAACGGGCGCGTGACGGCCGGTGGCGGCGCGATTCCGATCGAGGAGACCGGGAAGGTGGTCGGCGCCATGGCCGTTTCCGGCGGCACCGATGAGCAGGATCACCGCTGCTGCGAGATGGCGCTGCGTCGGTATAGCTGAGGAATTCGAGGCGCACGCGCCGTCCTACTTGACGAACGGCGACAAAGCGCCCCACTATCAAATCGGTTACGACGAAGGCCCGAGGCGGCGCAGGAGAGACCAGTATGCCCGATGCCATTGAGAGCACAGCCGTCAAGATGCCGACGAATGACGACATAAGCGCATCGACTGTTCCTGCCGGACCGTCCACAGCGCACGATGACAACTCCGCCGCCAGACGCGTGCGCGAGGCCAGGAACGCGAAGGCGACCGCCGTCTACGAAGCGTCCCAGTCAGACGCCATCATGGGCTCGCCACTCGTTGCGCCGGATGGCACGCTTCGGGTGGTGCCGAACCTCGGGCGGACGGTCCACGTAGTAGGGACGGTCACCAACGTCGACGTCAACGACGGGCCACACCCCAAGAACGTTCGGGGCGAGCTCGGCAAGGCCATGAACCACTGGTACACCAAGACCGTGGCGAAAGACCCTCTGATGCGCGTTACGGACAATAGCCACACCGCTGACAAGCGAAACTTTCTCACGACGTTCACCAACGCGGCCTCCAAGGGGGACGTCAACGCGCAACCGAGCGAGGTGGCTGACGCCAGAGTTCTATCGCGGCACATCAAGCGCGTTGCGAAGCACCTTGGCGCAGACCTCGTGGGCATCGCGGCAGCCAACCCCGCCTTTATGTACGCCGCAGGCTCACGTTACGTGCAGGACGGCACGGCGAATGACGCCTACCTGAAGATGACCCCCGACGCGCTGGCGAAGCGGTTCCCCTTCGTGATCCAGGCAACTGTGGCCTGGGACCATAAAACGCTGCAGGCGCACCGCCACCATGTGGGCGACATGTCGTACCACACCTCGGCCATGCGCGCCGCGATGATCCTCAAGGCGCTCGAGGGATATATCAAGGAGATGGGCTACACGGCGATCCGCGGGGCAGTGAATCCCCAGGGCGCCGGTCTGGCCGCGGGACTTGGCGAGCTCGGCCGAAACGGCATGATGATCACCGAGAAATACGGCGCACGCGTGCATATGCCGGATCCGATCCTGACTGACATGCCGCTTGTGGCCGACAAGCCGCTCGACATCGGCGTCGAAGACTTCTGCAAGGTGTGCCGTAAGTGCGCCAG
>JAFAWJ010001107.1 GCA_019242065.1 Chloroflexota bacterium | reverse complement strand
GCATTCGGCGCGGACTACGTTCCCAAGAACGCCGACGACTTCAAGCGCATCATGCAGACGCTGACGCGTCCGAATGACGGCGTGTATGGCATCGCCGGGGCCCAGAACTCCACTATGTGGGTGCCGCAATTCGCGCAGTTGTTCGGGGCGCCCAATGGCTGGCGGCTCGAATCAGACGGCAAGCTGACGAAAGATTACGAGACGCCCGAATACAAGGAGACGCTGGGCTGGACCCGCGACCTGTATGCCTCAGGCGTCTTTCATCCCGATTCGACCTCGTACGCCAGTGGCGTCGTGGCGCGCGCCCAGTTTGCCGCCGGGAAGTTCGGCATCTGGCTCGACCCCTTCAACGGCTGGCAGGACGGCTGGCGCCAGGCGCTGCAATCGTCGCAGCCATTCGACGTCCACATGATTCCACCGTTCCCGGCGCATGACGGCGGCAAGGCGCAGCACTTTGTGACCGGCGGGCATCTGTGGGCGACGGCCGTCAAGAAAGGCTCCGACGACCGTGTCAAAGAGCTGCTGCGCATCATGAATTTCCTGGCGGTGCCATTCGGCAGCCAGGAGGATCAGCTACTCACCTTCGGTGTGAGCCCGACCGACTACACCGTCGATAGCAAAGGCACCCCGACACTGACCCAGCAGGGCAATGCCGACGCTAACTACGTGCCGTGGAAGTACACGACGCAGCACCCGTTCGTGTTCTATCTGCCGGATATTCCCAACTACGCGCAGATCGCGACGACCGCCGAACAATCGCTCATTCCCGTGGCAGTCTCGGATCCCACGTTCGGCCAGGTGTCCCTGACGAACTTCACCAAGGGTTTCACCCTGACGCAGGCGATGACTGACGGCCTGACCGACATCGTGGTGGGCCGACGGCCACTGAGCGACTTCGACCAGTTGATCAAAGACTGGCAGAACAACGGCGGCGAGACGATTCGCAAGGAGTACCAGGACTCGATCGCCAGCACCGGCTAAAACAACCTTCCGCGTCCGAGTTACCCTGGCGGCATGAGCTCGAACGGCGGGTCCCGCGAGGCCGTCATCGCGGGTTATGTCCGAACCCCCATTGGCCGCTACGGTGGTGCGCTGGCCGGCGTGCGCCCGGACACGCTCGCGGCGCACGTCATCCGCTCGCTGCTGGAGCGGACCGGCGTCGATCCACGCGAGGTCGAGGACGTCATCATCGGCTGCGGTAACCAGGCCGGCGAAGACAACCGCAACGTCGCGCGTATGGCGCTGCTGCTGGCGGGCCTGCCGGTCGAAGTGCCCGGCCAGACGGTCAACCGACTGTGCGGCTCGGGCCTGCAGGCGATCAACGCGGCGGCCCACGCTATCTGGAGCGGCCAGGGTGACGTGTTTATTGCGGGCGGCGTCGAAAGCATGAGTCGCGCACCCGTGGTGATGCTCAAGCCCGAGGTTGCCTACCCGCGCGGCGTGCCGGCCATGGCCGACTCGACTCTGGGCTGGCGCTTCCCACACCCGGACCTCGAGGCCGCCGGCCACACCGATAGCCTTGGCCAGACCGCCGAAAACGTCGCCGAGCGGCGTGGCATCTCGCGCCAGGACCAGGACACCTTTGCGGTGCTGAGCCAGCACAAGACCGGCCGGGCCATCGACAGCGGGCGGCTCGCCGAAGAGATCGTGGCCGTCTCAGTGCCCCAGTCCCGCGGTGAGCCATTGGTGGTCGACCGCGACGAGCATCCGCGGCCGTCGACCACCCTCGAGGCGCTGGCCAAGCTGCGGCCGGCGTTCACGCGCGACGGCACGGTCACGGCCGGCAACTCGTCGGGGATCAACGATGGCGCCGCCGCGCTGCTGGTCACGTCCGCTGAGCGGGCGCGCTCGTTCGGGCTGCAGCCGATAGCGCGCATCGTGAGTACCGCGGCGGCCGGCGTCGCGCCGGATGAGATGGGTCTGGGGCCGATTCCCGCGTCGCGCAAGGTCCTGCAGCGGGCGGAGATGTCGGTCGACGATGTCCAGATCGTCGAGCTCAACGAGGCGTTCGCCTCGCAGGTGATCGCCTCATTGGAAGATTTGGGTATCGACTGGCGCGACGAGGAGCGGGTCAATCCCAACGGTGGGGCGATCGCGCTGGGTCATCCGCTGGGCTGCTCGGGCGCCCGGCTGGCCGGTAGCGCGGCGCTGCAGCTGCGTCACACGGGCAAGGCGCACGCGCTGGTGACGATGTGTATCGGCGTGGGCCAGGGCATCGCCGCCATCCTCGAGCCCGCAGATTGATTATCAGTACATTTGCGCGCCATTAGCAGCGTATTAGCAAGCCGGAGCGCATACTCCCCACAAGGCCCGTGTTACTCAATCGTGCACCGCTCGCTGGAATCTCTGCGGTGGTCCTGCCCGGCGATGACCTGGAGAGTTCTGTGCTCGATTTGGTCGCCGTGCTCGAAGGCCTCGTCGACGATAGCTTCGAGATCTTGTTACTCGCCGGCGACGAGACGCCTGAGATCGCCAACCTTCGCGCCCGTGGTCATGGCCTCCCGCTGCGTCTGATCGACGGCAACTCGATCGCCGATGGCTGCGACGCCGCCCAGTACGAGCTGATCCTCGTCGCGGCGCAGGATGGCCAGTACGACGTCCGTGAGCTGAACCATCTGCTGGACAGCATCGAGCAGGGTGCGGACGTGGCGGTCGGGTACCGGCCACGCCGCACGGACGTGCTGGTGCGCCAACTGCATCGGTGGGGCTGGAGCGTCGAGCTCGACGTCGCCTTCGGGCTGATGCGCAAGGAGGTCTGGCAGCGGCTCAAGCAAGCGGGCCGGCACAATTCGGGCTGCGCCGAGCTGCTGGCCAGCGTGCGGCGGCTGGGCTTCAACGTGGCTGAAGTGTCGGTGAGCCATCATCGGCCGACCCTCGGCTCGCCGGTCTCAGCTGGTTGGCAAGCTGCCTGAATACCAATAAACAGGCCTCTCTCAGAGAGGCCGGACGGATCAGGCGCTGAGCTCGCGTTCCCGCTTGCGGCGGCGCTGTTCGACCAGCCACTTCGGCGGCCGTCCACGACGTGGACCCTCGTCCTCCCACTCGAGCGGCTCGGTGCGCCGGTCCACAATCTCCACCTGGTCGACATAGACGGAGCCGCCACACCGCGGGCAGCGCAGTCGCGAGGTTTCCCACGACCCGATCAGTCCCACCTGACCGCCGCGCTGCAGTGCCACTGTCTGGAGGGTGGTGTCGCGCTCACGCTCGATCGACCCCGCGGTGGCCCCGCACATGTAGCACTTCAGGTCGGCAAGAACGAACGTACGAATATTGGGCTGCATCGGCGGCGACTCCGGTCGACTGGGTGAAATCACTACCCTCAGTCTGACCGCCGATCATTAAGGAGGCCCCCAAGCTGTGTTAGCACTTCGCTAACGACTGCTTGGAGGTCATTTCATCTATTTCAAAGGTGAATAATTGGTCGCGTTCCAGAACTGATTGAAGACGCGCGCGACCAGCGGACCCTCGCGTTCGGTCTCCGCGCGGGCGCGGATCCAGCCGTCGTCGGCCTGGAAGGCGCCCCAGGCTTTTTCGCGGTGGGCCATGTCGTCGTAGCGCAAGATGTAGTGCAGCTCGTTGCTGGTGCCGGTAACGGCATCCCAGAAGCCGACCACACCAATGCCGTGCTTCTTGAAGAACCCGAGCGTGGTCGACTCGAACCGCTTGTGCAGGGCGGGCAGCTTACCCGGGACCGCCTCATACCGGCGGTATTCGAACAGGGGCATGCACGTATTTTCGCAGCACTGCCTGCGCCACGTTGCGGCCCGTCAGTACCACCGCCACTGGACCTTGAGGCCTGAGCTGGCCCCCCAGCAGCGCCGCGACACCCACGGCCGCCGAGCCCTCGACTACCACTCGCTCGTGCACCAGCAGCCAGTGCATGGCTTCGGCAATGGCCGCTTCCGAAACCAGCTCTAACCGGTGGACGTGCTGGCGGATCAACTCGAACGTGATGCTGCCGGCCTCGACGTTGCCGGCCAGACCGTCGGCCAGCGACGGGCGAATTTCCACCTGGACCAGCCGGCCGTGCGCCAGGGCGGCGTGCAGCGCGGGCGAGGCCTCAGACTGAACTCCGTAGATCGTGGTCTTCGGCTCGAGGCCAAGGGCGGCGACGCCAATACCGCTGATCAGGCCCCCGCCACCGGCCGGTACGATCAACGTGTGCACGTCGGGCAGGTCCTCGAAGATTTCGAGTGCGACGGTTCCGCCGCCAGCGATGACCGCCGCGTCGTTGTAGGCGGAAATGAAGGGCAGGCCACGCGACTGCGCCAGGTGCATGGCGGCCTCTTCAGCCTCGTCGTACGTCTCGCCGACCTGGATCAGCTCCGCCCCTGACTGGCGCAGGGCGTCCACTTTGGTCTGCGACGCCGTCCGCGGAACGAGGACGATCGCCGACATGTTGAGGCGGGCCGCGGCGGATGCCACGCCGAGACCGTGGTTGCCGGCTGAGGCCGTGACGACCGTCGTCGCGCTGTCGAGTAGCTGGAGCGCATTCAGCGCGCCGCGCAGCTTGAACGAGCCGGTCAGTTGGAAGCACTCGTATTTGAGCCAGACGTCGACGCCGCAGCGGTCGGACAGCTCGATGGAGCGCTCCAGCGGGGTACGCACGACAAACGGCGCAATGCGCCCCGCCGCGCCGCGGACGTCGTCCAACGAGACGTCAGTCACCAGGTCATGCGCGAAGATCAGCCTGGATCGGGCTCGGACGGTCGGCCGCGCTGCGCCTGGTACAGCTCGACCAGCTCCGCGAGCGTCGTCGCGTCCTCGGGCCGCTTGTCGGCATCCCGAAACCGAATCACCCTTGGGAACCGCAGCGCGTAGCCAGCCGTGTGATTGGGTGAGCTCGTGATTTCGTCTGCCAGCACCTCGACCACGATGGCCGGCTCGAGCCACACGCTCGGAATGATCTTCGACGACACGCGCGCCGGCTTCTGCTCCGAGCGGAACGGCGCAGCCCGCTCGCCAACCTCGCGCCACTGGACGTCGCTCAACCCCGTGCCGATCTTGGTCACGGTCTTGAATTCGTCGGCCGCGGCATCGTACACGCCGACCAGCAGCGCACCCACGCCCAGCTCGACCCGCTTGCCCCGCCCGACAAAGTACCCGAGTAGCACGCAGTCGATCGTGTCTTCGAGGGCGCCCCTCGAGTGGCGCTTGAGCTTGACCCAGTTGAAGTTGCGCGCGCCAGCCTGATACGGCGAGTCCACGCGCTTGACGACCAGCCCCTCGAGACCGCGTTCGAGGGAATCTTCGAACATCTCGTCCAGTCGCTGGGCAACGTCGACAACCACGCCTTTTTCGGTCTGGAGCACGTCTGTGCCGCGGACCATCTCGGACAGCAGTTGGATGCGATCGAGCAGCGGCCGGTCCAGCAGGGCTTCTCCGTCGCGATACATCACGTCGAAGACCATGGCCTTGAGCGGTAGCTCGGTTGCCATGTCCCCGACGCCGTGTTTGCGTCGACGGCGAGTCGTTTCCTGGAAGGGCATGAATTCTTCGGACGCCGGGTTGAACGCCAGCGCTTCGGAGTCGAGGATGGCGGTCTGAGCCTGAACCTGCTGCAGCACGCCGTCGACCAGCTCTGGGAACATCGTGGTCATCGACTCCAGGCTGCGAGAGAACAGGCGCACCTGCTCACCTTCGGGCTGCCCACGGTCGAGGTGGAGCTGGACCCGGATGCCGTCGAACTTGCGTTGGGCATGCGCGCGGCCACCCAGCTTTTCCAGCAGGCTCGGCACGTCGGGCAGGCGCTCGGCGAGCTGAGGGCGAATGGGACGGCCGACCATGACCTGCAGCCGGCGGACGCCGTCCAGTCCTTCGGTCCACAGTGTGGTGCCCAGCAGTCCGAGATCGGACGTGCGGTTGTAGGCATCTT
>JAFAWJ010000871.1 GCA_019242065.1 Chloroflexota bacterium | reverse complement strand
GCGGGTGAACTGCTGGCACAGCCGTTTCTCGAGACAGAGACCGACCGGCGCATCGTGGACCTCGAGATCCCCGAGCGCGGCTGGCAGGTCGAGCTGGCGCTGGATCGCATGCGGGTGATCGGCCATGCGTATGCGGAAATCGAGATTGAAGCTGAGCTCAAAGCAGGCGACGAGGCCGCCCTGGCGGCGGCGCGGGCCGCGATCGAAGCGCTCGGGACTGTCCATGAGTCGAAAGGCTCCAAACTGAGCCGCGCGGCGGAGCACGTTGCCCACTGCGACTGCCGCGTGGCGGGTCCCGAGGCTGATACGTTGTCGACCGTCGACGAGTTGGGGAGACCCCTACACCCCCAGGGTGGGACCCTCTGGGGAAATTCCTCAACCCTTGAGTGCGGAGGTTAAACGAGCCGCCAGGGCTTCTAACTCGCGGGCCAGCCCGAAGCTGCGCCAGCTGGTGTCTGCCAGCTCGGGAAACGCGGCCAAGACGGCCTCGCGCCGCGGCGCCTCGGCGTCGAATCGCGAGGCAGCTGGCGCCTCGCGAGCGGCGAACTGGAGCGCCTCGATCAGCAGATTGAGCTCGCTTTCCTCGAGGGTCACCGATGTCCCCGGTGCCGCCCGGCCGATCTTTTGCCCCGCCTTGGCCAGTTGCAGCGCCGTCCGCAGCTCCTGACGACCGCTGGAGCGCGCGATCGCCGCGCCGCGCAGCTGCTCAGCGCCGTGGAGCAGCTCCAGCTCGCGGGCCTCGAACCGCAGGCGCAGCGAGCACCAGCCGTGCGCGTGCCCCTGGGTGTGATGGACCTCGGTCATCGCCGTGGCCGCTGGCTGCTCGACCACCGCTGCACCACCGCGTACACGATGCCGCTCAGGCCCGCGAACACGGTGCCAATCACCAGGTTGCGGGCAAAGCCAATCCACAGCGCGTCGGGCGACGGCGTCGGCGGTACCATCAGCGACGCGGCGCTCACGACGATGGCATCCAGCAGCGAGGCGAACAGGCCCGCCACGGCGCCCGCGAACATGACGCTGGTCTCGCGCACCACCAGCACGCCCAGCAGCGCGAACAGGACGTAGTTGAGGACTTCGTCGATGTCGGCAATGGTGGCGAGGTCGTCGGCGCTGACGGTGCGCTCGATCATGGCCGTGGCGGCCAGGTCGGTGATGATCACCAGGCCGCCGATCAGCAGGCCGAGGCGCAGGACGCTGATCGAGGTCGCGCGGGTCCAGCGCGGCTTGCGGGCAGCCCGCGGCGGCTTGGGCGCGCCGTTGCGTTCGGGCGACGGCGGCGACTGGGTGCTCGGCGAGCGACCGCCGCCGGGCGTCAGAGCCATGGCGGTGATCATACCCGTCACCGGCGTCACACGAGGTCTCGCACCGACGGCATCATCTCTGTCGAAAGTAGGGGAGGGTCCCCTACACCCCTTCAGGTGGTCGGTGTTCGGGAACATATCCCGTGAGTCACACGGAGTCTGGTCTCGCGCCGACGGCATCATCTCTGTCGACGAGTAGGGGAGACCCCTACACCCCTACGGGTTGGTGGGTCCCGCTACTGTCGCGTAGTCGGACCCCATGGGCTGGTTCGTACCGCGTACTCGGGCCCACACCCTGGCGGGTGGAGCTTGTCATCGCGTAGGGCAGTGCGTCTCTCCTCCCGGGGGGTCCCCTCTGGGGTACAAAGATTTCAATGGTGGATGTGCACAACCTCAAGCAACGCGTGTGCGACGCCGTCGACCGCCGCGCGGCGGAACTGATCGAGACCGCCGACTGGATCCACGCCCATCCTGAGACTGGCCACCAGGAGGTCGAGGCATCCCGGCGGTTAGCAGGCATGCTCGAACGCGCCGGCATCCCGGTCGAAATGGGCACCGCGGGCATGGCCACCGCTTTCAAGGCGCAACTTGGCACCACGCATCCGCGCGTCGCGATCCTCGCCGAATACGACGCGCTGCCAGGCCTTGGCCACGGCTGTGGCCACAACCTGATTGGCACATCCGCCGTCGGCGCGGGCCTGGCCCTCAAGGAGCTCGAGCCTGAGCTGCCCGGCTCGATCTGGGTCCTGGGCACGCCGGCCGAAGAAAGCGCCGCGCCGAACTCGGGCGGCAAGGTGCACATGGTCAACGCCGGCGTCTTCAACGACGTCGACGCGGCGATCATGTTCCATCCCGGCACCGAGACCGCCATCACGCTGGACCGTTCGCTCGCCGCCCGCGGCTTCGAGTTCTACTTCCACGGCCGAGCCGCGCACGCCGCCGGCGCCCCCGAAGAAGGCATCAACGCCCTGGACGCGGTGGTACTCATGTACAACGCCATCAGCGCCCTGCGGCAGCAGGTCCGCTCGGACGTGCGAATCCACGGCATCATCCTCAGCGGCGGCGCCGCGGCCAACATCATTCCCGACTATGCCGCGATCCGCTACCGGACACGCGCCGACGACTCCGAGTACCTCGAGGAGATCGTCCAGCGCGTGGTGGCGTGCGCCGAGGGCGCGGCGCGCGCCACGGGCTGCAAGCTCGAGTGGACCGAATACATGCCGGGCTACGAGAACACCATGCCCAACCAGGTGCTGCTCGAGCTGATGAGCGCCAACTTGCGGAGCATCGGCGTGGCGGTCAACAACGAGCGACGCCGCAGTGGACGCGGCTCGACGGACTTCGGCAACGTCTCACGGCGGGTGCCGGGCATCGAGGCGCGCGTCGCGATCACCGACGTGCTCGAGACGCCAGGGCACTCGGTGGAATTTCGCGAGGCAGCCGGATCGGACCAGGGTCGCCAGGCGATGCTGGTCGCCGCCAAGGCCCTGGCGATGACCGCGGTCGACCTGCTGACCAACACCGAGTATCTCAAGAAAGCCCGCGCCGTGTTCGACACCGACCTGCGCGCCGCGCGCCGGTAGCCCACGGAGCGGTCGACGAGGATCTGCGTGCCGCAGCCAACGAGGGCGGCTCAGACCACCACGTTCTGCGGCCGCCCGTCGAGGAAGGCGATGATGTTGTCGACGGGCATCGCCCGCGAGCGCGCGTTCGCCTCGCGCGTCACCGCGCCGAGGTGCGGCGTCAGCACCACATTCGACAGCTCCAGAAACGGATTGCGCTCGGGAGGCAGCGGCTCCTCAGTGAACACGTCCAGGCCGGCGCCTGCCAGTCGGCCCTCGCGCAATGCCGTCGCCAGCGCGTCGGCATCCACCAGGGCGCCGCGGGCCGTGTTGATGAGGTACGCCGTCGGCTGCATCAGCGCCAGCTCGCGCGCGCCGACCGTGTTGCGCATCTCGGGTGTATTGCGCAGGTGCACAGAGACGACGTCCGCCTGAGCGAACACCTGGTCGCGCTCCACAAGCTCCGCTCCCACGAGCTTGGCCCGCTCGGGATCGTGTCTGACGCTCCAGGCCACGACGCGCATCCCCAGTCCGCGGGCCATGCGCGCCACGCGCCCACCAATCGCACCCAGGCCGAGAACGCCGAGCGTCTTGCCCTCGAGCTCCGGCCCCTCGACGTGCTGCCACTCGCCGGCGCGCACCCGCGTGTCACTCAGCGGAATGGCCCGCACCGTGGCCAGCATCAGTCCGAGCGTCAGCTCCGCGACCGATGGCGCACCGACCCCGGGCGTGTTGGTGACGGTCACGCCGCGCCGCGCGGCGGCCGCCAGGTCCACGTTGTCGGTGCCGGTTCCGAGGATCGAGATCAGTTTCAGGCCTGGGCTGTGCTGGAGCAGCTCGTCGTCGAAGACGGTGTACGCGCGTACGTTGATGGCCACCTCGGCGGAGGCCAGCCGCTCGAAGAGCTCCGCCCGGTCCGTCGAGCGCGTGGTGAACAGCCTGACCGTCCCGTAGGGCGCCAGCCGGACCAGGTCGACCTGTTCGAGGCTGGCATAGGTCGGCGGGTAGTCATCCGGAATGACAATGTCCATCCCGAGACAATACGGGCGCCGCATAACCTGAGCGCATGGCTCGAGTTGAGTACCCGAATGTTGAGTCCCCTGACGCCCAGCAGATGGTCGAGCAGATCCGCAAGGAGCGCGGCGGCCGCTTTCCGAACCTGTTCCACATGCAGCTGTACAACCCGGCCGTCGCCGATGGCTGGCTGCGCCTCGGCACGGCCGTGCGCTACAAGTCTGAGCTGGACGACGCCTCACGCGAGCTGGCCATCTGCCTGGTCGCACGCACGACTGGCGCCGAATACGAGTGGCGCGCGCATCGGCGCATTGCCGCCGAGCTCGGCATCTCCGAGAAGGCGCTGGAGGGCATCCTCGACTGGCGCAACGGCGAGTTCGATGCCCGTCAGCGGGCGGTGCTGGCGCTCGCCGAAGAGCTGACCCGCAACGTCACGGTGCAGGATGCCACCTTCAAGCAAGCCAGCGATCAGCTGACCCCGCGCCAGACCGTCGAGCTGGTGACGACGGTGGCGTACTACAACATGGTCTCCCGATTCCTGGTCGGCTTGCAGATCGACCTGGAATAGGAGGTTCTTACGGTTTAGTGGCGATCGCGAATCAGTCTTCTGGTTCGCGATCGCGCTCGGTCAGCAGGCGGGCTTCCTCTTCGAGGCCGAGCTGCTGCAGGTCCTGGTACGTCGAGTACAGGGCCTTGAGAGTGAGTTTGACGCGAAAGTCAGACGTGTCGAGCTTGGGCAGGACGTCGCGGTGGAGCATCTTCAGTCGCCCGTAGCGGGTGAGGCTGAGCTGCTGGAGTGGGCTGTAGGAGGAAAGGCCGTTCATGGGAGGGTGCAGCGAGAGCTACACCCACATTAACGCACGAACGCGGCCGATCATTCCCAACATTTCGTGCGCCCCAGGTTGAGATTAGAACTGGCCGAGGTAGAAACGCGTTCCCTGGCCGTCGTCGCAGGTCGCGGTGCGACCGTAGGGTTGCGTCTCGGGCTCGGTGGCTGTGCCGCCCAGGGCGCGCACGCGCTCGACGGCGGCGGCGATGTCGTCCACTCGATACATCGGCACGATCCTC
>JAFAWJ010000822.1 GCA_019242065.1 Chloroflexota bacterium | reverse complement strand
CGCCGCGGATCAAAAACTGAAGTACACCTATGGCGTTGGACAATCCCAGTACGCCAACCTGGAGCCGACATCACTGTTCCAGGTGAGCTATTACTGGAATCCACAGCGCAACGCCGAGGCGTTCGGGGCGCCGGAGTACGGGCTGCTCGTCCAGCAGGCTGCCAACGAGATCAACGCCGATACGCGCAAGACGCTCTACGGCCAACTGAACGACTATCTGCTGGCGCAATCGTTCGTCACGATCTTTGCCAGCGCTCCGCCGATGGTCGCAGCGCGAGCCAACGTGCAGGGGCTGCACTTCAGCGCGCACGAGACGCTGGTCGCGGAGGACATCTGGCTGGCATGACGCGCTACTCCATCCGGCCCAATCGACTCAAAGCCAGAATCGCGAGTGGGGAGCGCATCTTCGGGGCGCTGCTGGACACGCCCAGTCCGGACATCGTCGAAATGCTGGGTTTGTTGGGGTTCGATTACGTCACGCTGGAAGGCCAACACGGCGCGTACGACGATTCGCTGTACCTGAGTCTCATCCGCGCCGCGGAGATTCATGACATGACGCCCATCGTGCGCGTCACCAGCATCGTGCCCGACCAGATCTGTCGGCTGCTGGACCTCGGGCTGCAAGGCGTCTCGGCAGACGTCGAAACGGAGGAAGATGCGCGGGCACTGGTGCGCGCCGCGAAGTATCCACCTGAAGGTCGGCGCGGGTTCGGCCGCTTTTCGCGCGCCAATCGCTATGGGCTCGTCGAAGAGACCGACGCGATCCGCGACGGAAACGCATCGGTCTACCTGACGGTCAGCGTCGACACGCTCGAAGGCATCGACAATCTGCCGACTATCTTGCGGGTCGAGGGCCTGGACGGGGTGAGCTGTGGCCTCACCTCGGATCTGATGGCATCGGCGGGCATACCTGGCCAGTACGATCACCCGCGCGTCAAAGAACTGGAGCGTCAGGTTGGCGACGCGTTCGAAGCGGCCGGCAAACCGCGACCGCGCTGGCGGAACCCGTTTCTACCGGTCCCGCCGGATGCCCGGCGCGTCTTTCTGGGGACGAACATGTTCGTCTTACAGCACCTTGTGGACTTCGTGGCGCAATGGCCGGAGCGTCGCGACCTGGCCGATCTGCCGAGCCTGGTGCGCTGGGGCGGCGGCGCTGCGGTGCACGTGCGCGTCGATGACTGAGCCACACTACCGTCCCAATCTCGCGAAACGGAAGCTGCGAGCGGGCCAGACCGTGTACGGCACGCTGCTGACCGTGATGAATGCCGAGCTCGTCGAGATGCTCGGCATCGCCGGACTGGACTTCGTCATCATGGAAGGCGAGCATGGGCCCTGGGACGAGTCGCAGATCCTGAACATCGTTCGCGCCAGTGAGCTCGTCGGCATCACGCCGACCATCCGACTGAGCAACCTGGAGCCGGACCGCATCTGCCGACTGCTGGACATGGGCGTGCAGGGCATCCACTGCTCGCACGTCAGCTCCAAAGAAGAGGCCGCCGAGCTGGTGCGCGTCGTCAAGCTGTATCCCCAAGGCGAGCGCGGCTTCGGTCGTTTTTCGCGGGCGAACTTTTACGGCATGCTGGAGGAGCGCGAGGCGGTCGAAGCCGCCAACGCGGAGTCGCTGGTGGTGGCGCAGATCGAAGATCGCCACGGCATCGAGCACATCGAAGACATCGTGCAGGTGCCGGGCATCGACATCCTCAGCGTGGGGCCGTCGGACCTGTCGCAGTCCTATGGCTTGCCCGGCCAGTACGACCACCCGGTGGTCAAGGCGGCGCTCGACCGCTTTCACGCGGTTGCCTTCAAGAGCGGCCTGTATGTGAACTCCACGCATCCTGAGGCGCACTATCGACTGACGTCGTGGGCGGCCAGGATCCAGGAGCTCCAGGCGAAGATGCCCGGCCGCCTGCGGCCCACCTCCTAGCCGAGCGCCGACCGAACACTGTCCCACGACGGTGAAACCATTTCTTGTCTACGTGTACAGATCGTGTACACTCAGCATGAATGTCCATGGTGTGTATAGCTGGTCGCGCAGCGCAGTGCGCCGCCGCGATGTGAGCCGCGAGCCCGCCCTTGCCCCTCGCGGCCTCCTTCCGGTCTCGCGCCCGCACCTTCTGGTTCGCCGCGCGCTTTGTGCCCGCCGACCGTCGCGCGTCCGTCTGCAGGCTCTATGCCTTTGCCCGCTACCTGGACGACCTGGTCGACGAGCCCGCCCCCGACCGTGACCTGCAGGCAACCCGCTCACTCCTGCATGCCTGGCGTTTTCGATCGAGCCCACCCTGAGGCAAAGTGCCTGGTTTCGACCGCACAACATGTCCGAGGACGTGGAGGGCCTGTACCTGGTTGGGGCCGGGACGCACCCCGGCGCGGGACTGCCCGGCGT
>JAFAWJ010000653.1 GCA_019242065.1 Chloroflexota bacterium | reverse complement strand
GTCTCGATCGGCGCATCGCCGCCGAATACGCGCTGGTGGCGCTGATCGGCAGCGTGGTCATCGTCGCCGTCGCGCGCCCCTGGAGCGCCTGAGCGCGATGCCCGGCGCCCTGCAGGGCCTGCGCGTCCTGGACATGAGCCGCGTGCTGGCCGGGCCGCTGTGCTGCATGATGCTGGGCGATCACGGGGCCGACGTGATCAAAGTCGAGCCGCCCGCTGGCGACGAGACGCGCACCTGGGGTCCGCCCTACGTCGACGGCGAGAGCACCTACTACCTGGGCATCAACCGCAACAAGCGCTCGGTGGCGCTAGATCTGTCTGGCGAGTCGGGACGTGAGATCGCCTGCCGGCTGGCGGCCAGCTCGGACGTGCTGGTCGAAAACTTTCGCGCCGGCACCATGGAGCGCTTCGGCCTGGGCTACGCAACTCTGGCGCAGATCAACCCGCGCCTGATCTACGTGTCCATCTCGGGCTTCGGCGCCAGCGGACCGTACGCGGGCGTGGCCGGCTACGACGGCGCGCTGCAGGCCTTCGGCGGACTGATGAGCGTCAACGGCGAGGAGGGCGGCGATCCGCTGAAAGTCGGCATCGCGGTGGCCGACCTGTCCACAGGCCTGTTTGCCAGCCAGGGAGTGCTGCTGGCACTGCACGCGCGCCAGCAGACCGGTGTGGGTCAGCACGTCGAAGTCTCGTTGCTGGAGTCGCTGCTGGCGGTGCTGCATCCGCATTCGAGCAACTACCTGAACGGCGGTCTGGTGGGCAAGCCGCACGGCAACAGCTATCCGATGATCGCCCCCTACGACATGCTGCAGACGGCGGATCGTCGCGTATTCCTGCCCGGTAGCAACGACGGCCAGGTGCGCAAGCTGGCCCAGGTCATTGGTCGACCCGAGCTCGCCGAGGACCCGCGGTTTCGGACCAACGCGGACCGCATCGCACATCGTGCGGAGCTGTTGGAAATTCTGCAAGCCGAATTCAGCAAGTGGTCGTCGATCGAGCTGTGTCGTCGGCTGTGGGACGCGGGCGTGCCCGTGGGACCGGTCAATTCGCTGGACGAGGTGTATGCCGACCCGCAAGTCCTGGCGCGCGAGATGCTGCAGACGATTCCGCACCCGGGCATGAGCAGTGGCGAGGTGCGGCTGCCCGGCTTTCCCGTCAAGCTGTCCGCCACACCCCCCAGCGCCCGTCGTCACCCGCCGCGCCTCGGCGAACACTCTGATGAGGTCCTGGCCGAGCTGGGCTACACGCCCGAGCAGATCGGCGCCCTGGTCGCCGCGGGCGTCGTGCACCGCCTCGCCACGTAACTTTGCGGGATACTGGCTGAGGTGACGTGGACCTCCGCCTGATCCTCCAGCTCGGCGTCTTCGGCCTGACCGACGGCGCCGTCGTGGCCCTCAACGCCGCCGGCTTCACCCTCGCCTACGCCGTCTCGCGCCAGATCAACCTCGCCCACGGCAGCGTCTTCGCCCTCACCACCGTGATCGTCGCCAGCCTGGCCGCGGCCATGCACGTCACCGCCGAGTCGCCGCTGCCCAACCGCATCCTCACCCTGGTCGCGCTGTGCCTGGCGGGTGCCCTCGCTGGCGCGCTGCTCAACGCCGGCGTCGAGCGCATCGCCTTCCGTCCGTTCCGCGGCGTCCGCGACCCACTCGGCCCGCTGATCGCCTCGGTGGCCCTGTCGTTCATCCTGCTGCAGATGGCCGTCTGGTGGCACGCGGCGTACTACGTCGCGCCGCCGAACGTGCACCAGGGTGTTGGCCTGCCGCTGCTGTCGATGCCCGACCTGATCCCGTCCATCGACCTCGGCGCTGGCGGCGTCTCGGTCACTCTCAAGGACGTGATCGTGCTGCTCGTATCGGCGGTCGCCGCGCTGGGTGGCTCGATGCTGCTGACGCACACACGCGCGGGGCGGTTGCTGCGCGCCGTCCAGCAAGATCCCGAGATGACGTCGCTGTGCGGCGGCGACCCTGGCATGGGTCAGTTGCTGGCGTTCGCTGCAGCGGGCGCTCTGGCCGGCTTCGGCGCCGCCATCTTCGCCGCCTACTTCGGCGCCGCCAACGCCGAGTTCGGTCTGCGCAGCGGCCTGGCGGCCATGACCGCCGCCGTCCTGGGTGGCGTCGGCAACCTGGGCGGCGCGCTGGCCGGTGGCATGCTCATCGGCGTCTTTTCCTCGTTCAGCGACTACCTGCTCGACGCCGCCTGGACGCCCCTGCTGGTCCTGGGGCTGCTGATCCTGCTGCTCGCGTTTCGTCCGCACGGACTGCTCGGCAGCAGTCAATTCGCGGCCGCACCCGAGGCCGCCGACGCCACGCCCGGCTCCGTCAGCTTCGCGCCGCGAGCACCGGTCGGCGCGCGCTGGATCCTGGGCGGGCTGCTGATCCTCGGCGTGCTGTTTCCCTGGCTCGACCAGCTGGCGGGCTGGTACCGCGTCTCGGCGGCCGCCAACTCGTTGTTGCTGGTCATCCTGGCCGTCGGACTGTCGATCGTCGTCGGCTTCGCGGGCCTGCTGGACCTGGGCTATGCGGCGTTCTTTGCCATCGGCGCCTACACCGCGGCCCTGGCCACCAGCTCTGGCAGCCAGCTGGCGATGCTGCTGCCGGAGCCGCTCAGGAGTCCGTGGCTGGCGCTGCCCCTGGCCGGACTCGTGGCGGCTGGCTTTGGCTTGATGTTCGGTCTGCCGACGATTCGCACGCGCGGCGAGTACCTGGCGATCGTCACGCTGGCCTTCGGCGAGATCGTGCCGGGCGTCATCGTCCACCTGCCGGACTGGACCGGCGGGAATCGCGGCATGAGCGGGGTGCCGGTGCTGCAGGTGGGTCCCTGGCCGGCGAGCTCGGCTATCGGCGCCTACTTCGTGACGCTGCTGCTGCTGGTGCTGATCACCTTTGCGGCCGGACGTCTGTCCGCCTCGCGCATCGGTCGCTCGTGAGCCGCGGTGCGCGAAGACGACACCGCCGCGGCGGCGGTGGGCGTCAATCCACCGCTGGCCAAGTTGCTGGCGTTTGCGATCGGCGCCGGCTGCGCGGGCATGGCGGGGTCTTTGTTCGCGGGGTTGTTTGGGCACGTCGAGTCCGACCAGTTCGACTTCACGATCTCCCTCATGGTGCTGGCCGCGGTGGTCATCGGCGGCCGCTGGGGCATCGCCGGCGCCGTCCTCGGCGGCCTGACGGTCGCCGCCTACCAGTACGTGCTGGTCGACTGGCTCAGCAGCCTGGTGCGCACCATCGGCGGCGTCCTGGACCAGCCCGCCCTGATGGCCGCGGACCTGCGCATGCATAACTTCGCGGTCTTCGGGGTTGCTTTGTTAGTTGCCACGCTTGTGAGTAGAGGTGGGC